>JBILJK010000021.1:0-11716 GCA_044377285.1 Candidatus Planktophila sp. | reverse complement strand
TCACGCTCGGCCTGCTTCGCAATAGTGGCAATGATGTCATCTGCTTCAAAACCTTCGACTTCGAATGTTGTGATACCAAATGCTGTCACGAGTTCGTGTAAGTAAGACATCTGCGATCTAAATTCATCAGGGGTCTTTGCACGGTTAGCTTTGTATTCAGGAAAAATCTCTGATCTAAAGGTCTTGCGCGAGACATCAAAAGCTACCGCGACATGTGTTGGCTTTTCCGAGGAAAGCAGTGATAGCAACATCGTTGCAAAGCCGTAAATAGCGTTTGTGTGCTGACCTTGCGCCGTCGTGAAGTTCTCGGCAGGTAAGGCGAAAAATGCACGATACGCCATGGAGTGCCCATCGATAAGCAATAGGCGTTTGGTCATGGATGCATCGTAGAGTGCCCGTTAGACTCCAGCCATGACAGAACCGGATTATCTATCAATTATTCGTGAACGTGGAAGTGGCGCCCTAGATAAAAAAATGGGGATTGAAATCACAGAAGCTTCACTCACTCGCCTAGTTGGCACAATGCCCGTTGAAGGTAACACCCAGCCAATGGGAATTTTGCATGGTGGGGCCAGTGTTGTTTTAGCAGAATCACTTGGTTCGGTAGGTACTCAGCTAAATGCTGGAGAAAATCGTCGAATTGTTGGAATAGATATCAACGCGACTCATCACAAAGCCACCGCCAAGGGAATTGTTACAGGTGTTGCAACAGCTGTTTCAATCGGAAAAACTTTGTGCTGTTGGGACATTGTCATTACAAATGAAGACGGACAGCGCACCTGCACTGCCCGTATCACCTGCATGATTCTTGCTGATAGAAACTAGTTAGCACCTGTTCCAAGGTAAGCAGCCCGAACCGCTGGATCATTCAGTAGGTCAGAGGCTTTAGCTTCTTTAACTACTTTGCCAATCTCAAGAACATAGGCACGATGTGCACGTTGTAGTGCTTGCTGTGCATTTTGTTCCACTAGAAGAATTGTCACACCAGTCTTATTAATTTCGGTGATGATTCTAAAAATATTGGCAATCATCTGTGGAGCAAGTCCCATAGAAGGTTCATCGAGCAAAAGAACCTTGGGGCGAGCCATAAGCGCGCGACCAATAGATAGCATCTGCTGCTCTCCTCCAGAAAGGGTTCCACCTGCTTGAGAGGTACGCTCCTTGAGTCGAGGAAATAGGTGATACACCATTTCTAGATCCTCTTGCATTTCAGCTTTGCGACTTTTGCGGTTGTACTTACCCATTTCTAAATTCTCTAAAACAGTCATACCCGGAAAAATGCCACGGCCTTCGGGTGCTTGTGACAACCCTAGATCAACACGTTTGTGAGCTGGGACCTTTGAAATATCTTCACCATCAAAAAGAATCTGACCACTAGTTACCGGACGCAATCCAGAAATAGTTTTCAACATTGTCGTCTTGCCCGCGCCATTGGCACCAATCAAGGTAACAATTTCACCTTGATTCACTACAACTGAAACACCTTTAATGGCTTCGATCTTGCCGTAATGGACTCTTAAATCTTTAATTTCAAGACGCATCAGCTGGCACTCCTAAATACGCTTCAATTACGCGCTTGTCGTTTTGAACAATTGATGGCAGATCATCGGCAATTTTCTGACCAAAATCTAAAACCGCAACTCGGTCAGAGATTCCCATAATCAACGACATGTCGTGCTCAATCAAAAGAACTGTGAATCCAGCATCTCTAATCTTCTTGATGGTATTGGCCAATTCTATTTTTTCCGCAGGATTAAAACCTGCTGCTGGTTCGTCAAGCAATAATAGTTTCGGGTCAGTTCCTAAGGCGCGGGCAATTTCTAATCTGCGCTGAACGCCATATGGAAGATTTCGAGCTAGACGATCGGAGTATTCATCAATTCCAATGAACTCCAAAATTTCATGAGCCTTAGCCCGACCTGCTTTTTCTTCACGACGAGCACGAGGTAGTCCAAACAAACCACCTAAAAGGCCAGATTTTTTGTGAACATCTGTCGCCGTAATGACATTTTCTAGCGCTGTCATATCACCAAAGAGTCGAATATTTTGGAATGTGCGCGCAATACCAATCTTTGTGATGTGGTGACGCTTCATGCCCTTTAATGATTTGTCATTCAACAACACTTCACCTGAAGTTGCGGTGTAAACACCGGTGACCACATTGAACACTGTTGTCTTTCCAGCCCCATTTGGTCCAATAAGGGCGAGAATTTCACCTTCATAGATTTTTAGGTTTACTTCATTAAGCGCTGTAACACCACCGAACTTAATTGTTAAATCTTTAAGCTCTAGCAAGACCTTTTTCATTGTGCGCCCTCCTTAGCCGTTTTCACAATGGCCTTTTCACGCTTCTTTCGCGGGAGAAGTCCATCTGGGCGGAAATTCATTGTGATGACGAGCGCTAATCCAAATACCAATAAACGTGCATCTGAGATGAAACGAATGCGCTCTGGCAGGTAAGCCAAAATTGAAGCGCCAAGAACTACGCCCCAGATATTTCCCATTCCTCCAAAAACCACACACGCCAAAATGAGAATCGATACATTGAGTGTAAACATTTCTGGTGCAATGAAGAGAGTCTTTGATGCGTACAGAACTCCAGCTGCTCCACCGATTGCCGCACCTAATGAGAATGACCACAATTTATACTTCAAGGTGTACACACCCATGAGCTCAGCAACATCCTCGTCCTGACGGATCGCCTCCCATGCTCTTCCAGCGCGGCGAACAGATAGTCGACGAATCATCCAGATCGTTAACAGGATCATGATCAGTACTACCCAGAAAAATGCTTTTTGGTCATTTAATGAGAATTTGATCGGACCAATTGACGGCGGAACTGGAACATTTGCAATTCCATTTGGTCCACCAATTTCGCGGGTGTTCAACGCCGAAATACGAACAATTTCACCGAAACCTAAAGTCACAATCGCCAAATAATCGCCACGCAAACGCAAGGCAGGCAAACCCAGGATTAATCCCGCAAGCATCGCAAGGGCAATTCCGATTGGCATAATTTCCCAGGTATTCAAAGAGGTTCTAGTTCCAAGAATTGCCATTGTGTAAGCGCCGATAGCAAAAAATGCGACGTATCCCAGATCCAGTAAGCCGCTCTTACCGACAACAATATTGAGACCCAAAGCCATCAAGATAAACATTCCGACCGGGTACACAAGCACAGCGCCGTAATCGCTGACAGGGGTATCAAGAATTCCGAAACCCATAAATGGTGCAAGAGCGGCAATTCCAACAAAGGAGGTTGCTAACGCTTTTCTCTTAGTGGGTGAAGAGCTCTCCCAATAAGTTGCGCCCCAATCGCGCAGGTTTCCGTTTCGCAGAGTGTCTAGTAATTTCATGAGTTATGCCCTCGTCTGCTGGACGGCTTCGCCAAATATTCCATTTGGTTTGAGCACCAAAACCAATACCAAGATAATAAATACAGTCACCGATTTCCATTCGGTTCCTAGAATTGAGGATGCATACACCTCAACAAGTCCCAGTGAGAGTCCCCCGAAGAAAGCGCCTCGAATGTTTCCTATTCCGCCAATAACCGCGGCGGTAAAGGCAGCCAATCCCAATGTAAACCCAACGTTGAACTTTGTATTCTCGTAGGTCAATGTGTAGAAGTACGCTGCTGCGCCCGACATCATGCCGCCGATCAAGAAGGTAGCTGAAATAACCTTATTGAGATCTACGCCCATCAACTTTGCAGCATCTTCATTCATAGAAACTGCGCGAATCGCGCGTCCCAATCTGCTGAACTTAACAAAGCGATCAAGTACAAAGAAAAGCACAGCTGCGAAGACAATGGTGAGAACAGTGTCAATTCTAAAACTTGCGCCCGCAATTTCAAAAAGAGATTTCTTTTCTAAAACACGAGGATTAAGAGTTGGACGTGAATTCGTGATTATGCGCATAAACTCGCTGAGCACGATTGAGATACCGATAGCAGAAATAAGTGTTGCTAATTTATTTGTACCACGTGCTCGAAGTCGGCGATAGGCGACTAATTCAACAAAGATCGCAACCAGGCCGGAAACAATCATGGATCCGACCAAGCAAAGGGTGATAGTCAAAATCAATTTAGGCAACGGAAGTGATTTAGTACCGTCAACGTTGCCCAGGAAATCTCTAGAGATAACAATGGTTGCAAATGTGCCAAACATAAATATTTCTGAGTTTGCAAAGTTAATCATTCGGAGAACGCCGTACACCATGGTGTAGCCAAGTGAAATCAGGACGTAAATAAATCCTAAGGCGATTCCAGAGAGAGTCAGTGACCAAAATTGATCAATTAAAGTTGAAAACATTGCGCCCTCTCGATGAGCTCAAACTAGTTGGTTAATGTAGTTGAGTACCTCAGGAACTTTTGGCTCCTGAGGTACTCAACTTAACAGACTTGCTAATCACGCGTGGCGTGAATTTATTACTTTACAGCTCCAGTACTTACAACCTTGCCAGCTTCAACTTTAAAGCCGTTGATGAAACCAAGAGTTGAATCTCCGTTTGCATCAAATGAGATTGTTTCTCCACCAACACCGACATATGCGACGGTCTTGATGTAAGCAAGGATTGTTGCTCGAGTTGTGTTTCCAGCCTTGATTGCTTCGATGATTATGTTTGCTGCATCAAATGACTCAGCTGCATAAACACCTGGCTCAACGCCCTGTGACTCCTTGAACTTTGCAGCCAAATCAGCTGAAAGCTCTCCAAGTGGAACAGTTGCTCCAGTTAGGCGTGCGCCTTCTGCAGCAGCTCCAGCAAGAACTGCGAACTCTGAGTTAAGAACTCCGTCGCCACCTGCAAAGATGCCCTTGTATCCACCATCGCGAAGCTGCTTAATCAAAACTGCAGCTTGTGAGTAGTAACCGGTGTAGATAACAACGTTTGCACCCTTTGCCTTGACCTTTGCAACTGTTGGAGCAAAGTCTGCGGTGTCATTCTTTGTGCTATCTGTTCCAACTAGTGAACCCTTTGGTAGTGAAGGAACTAGGTATTCAACTAGACCAACTGAGTAAGCGGTCTGATCGTCAACAACAAACACCTTAGGTGAAGCTACGCCACTTACAGCAAGCTTTCCTAGTGCTGGTCCTTGGATCTTATCTGTTGCTGGAATACGGTGGAATACTGGACCACCAAATTCACCTGCAACTGTTGGATCTGTTAGTGAAACCTTTGTTGCAGATGGAGAAATCATCGGCATTCCAGCTTCCTTGTAATAAGGAAGTGATGCGATTGTTGCGCCTGAGTAAGCTGGTCCAACAACTGCAACGATGCTTTCATCATTTGCAATTCCTGGAGCTACTCCTGCAGCTACTGTTCCATCGCCCTGATCATCAGCTGAAACTAGTTCAATCTTCTTATCTGGATTTGTTGCGTTATAAAGTTCAATTGCGAACTTAACTGCGTTCTGCTCGTCAATTCCTGTCTGAGCTTCGCCACCGCTAAGTGGGCCTTGGTATGCAATCTTGATGGTGTCAGAACTGCCACCACAAGCGCTCAAGGTGAAGCTAAGAACAAGAGCAAGAGCGGCAATGACGCCAGCTTGAATCTTCTTCATTGTGTTCCTTCCTGTTGTAAATCCATCCCGGGACAGGGAGACCGAAAGAGTAATGCCAGGGGTGAGTATTAGACAAGAGATATTCATGCGTGAATTGTTTCTATTTCGTTATATTTGGGACTCTTTGTATCAACTGCTGAGACAAACTTAAGGTTATTTGTCAGGCACTGCGTTGGGGTTAATGACCGCCTCAGCTACATCCTTCATTGATAGTCGACGATCCATAGCCGCTCTTTGAATCCATGAGAACGCTTCGGGCTCTGACAAATTTAGGGCCTTCATCAAAATTCCTTTGGCACGATCAATTAACTTGCGAGTTTCAAGACGATCATGAAGGTCTGCAACTTCATCAGCTAGAGATTTCATTTGCAGATGTCTGCTAATTGCAATTTCGATTGCTGGCATCAAGTCCCCAATTGTAAATGGCTTAACCACATATGCCATGACTCCTGCATCGCGCGCACGATCTACTAACTCTTTTTGAGAAAAAGCAGTAAGCATCAATACAGGTGCGATTTCAATAATTTTTTCCGCAGCCGAAATGCCATCAAGGATTGGCATCTTTACATCGAGAATTGCAAGATCCGGTTTATGTTCGGCAGCTAGATCGATTGCCTCTTGGCCATTAGTTGCTTGGGCCACAACTTCATATCCGGCACCTTGCAACATTTCAACAAGGTCCATCCGAATCAACGCTTCATCTTCAGCGACAAGGATTCGAACGCTCATATGCAGATGATCCCTTCACGAGATAGATATGGAAGTGCCTCGAGTCGGATTCGAACCGACACTATGCAGTGTTTGAGACTGCCCTCTCTACCGTTGGAGTACCGAGGCCTTTGCTTGGGCAATCTTAGCGGTAAGCGGCAACCACTCCACCAACAGCATCGCCTACGCGGTGAACGCGCATAGCATTAGTTGAACCAGGAATTCCTGGAGGTGAGCCCGCAACGATTACAACATTCTCACCCTCGTGTGCGCGGCCAGATTGAATTAACAATGTATCTGCCTGCTTAACCATCTCATCAGTGTGCTTAACCATTGGTGTTACCTCTGGCTCAACTCCCCATGACAATGCAAGACGGTTGTATGTGCCGACATCAGGAGTGAAGGCAAGGATTGGAATTGGAGAACGCAAACGAGCCATTCGACGGGCTGAATCACCAGATTGAGTGAAGGTAACTAAGTATTTAGCGCCAACAATTGCGCCAACTTCAGCGGCAGCACGAGTAATTGCGCCACCCTTAGTCTTTGGAGTCGTACGCAATGGGCGAATCATTTCAAATCCACCTTCTTCAGTGCGAGCAATAATGCGAGCCATCGTTGCAACAGATTCAATAGCAAAAGCACCAACAGATGTTTCGCCCGATAGCATCAATGCATCTGCTCCATCTAGAACAGCGTTTGCACAATCTGTTGCTTCAGCTCTAGTTGGTGAAGAGTTTGTGATCATCGAATCCAGCATCTGTGTTGCAACAATTACCGGCTTTGCCGCTTCACGTGCAAGTTCGATACAACGCTTCTGAACTAGAGGAACATCTTCAATTGGAAGTTCCACACCAAGATCTCCGCGAGCAACCATGATGCCATCAAAGGCGTTAACGATCTCTTGCAAGTTTTCAACAGCTTGTGGCTTTTCAATCTTTGCAATGACCGGAACTCGGAATCCGATCTCATCCATGATTGCATGAACATCATCAACATCGGCTGCGTTACGAACAAATGAAAGTGCGATGAAATCTGCGCCAGCACGAAGACCCCACCGTAGATCTTCTTTATCCTTTTCTGAAAGTGCCGGGACAGAAACAGCAACACCAGGCAAGTTGATTCCCTTGTTATTGCTTACAGCGCCTGGCTGAATAACCTTTGTAACAACATCGTTGCCCTTAACTTCGACAACTTCAACAGTAACTTTTCCATCATCAATAAGGATGCGATCTCCTGGCTTGCAATCTCCGGGTAAACCTTTGTACGTGGTGCCGACGCGATCTTTTGTGCCTTCAACCTCATCAATAGTGATTGTAAAGATATCTCCACGTTCAAGTTCGTGTGGACCATTTGCAAAGCGAGCAAGACGAATCTTTGGACCCTGTAAGTCGACAAGGATTGCAACAGGCACACCAGCTTCTTTAGCAGCAGCACGCACGCGATCAAGGCGAGTTTGGTGTTCGTCATATCCCCCGTGTGACAGGTTAAGGCGAGCCATGTTCATGCCTGCCTCGATGAGCTCCTTTACCTTCTCTGGAGATTCAACAGCTGGGCCCATCGTGCAAACAATCTTCGCTCTACGCATGTATCAACCTTAAACCATCAATGGACGGTCAGTTGGCGCTACGGGTGAAGCAAGTTGAGTTCGACCAGTGAGATATCTATCAACTGCTGCAGCTGTGCTTCGTCCTTCAGCAATAGCCCACACGATCAATGATTGACCTCGTCCAGCATCGCCGGCGACAAATACGCCTTCTTCAGTTGATTGGAAATTCTTATCGCGCTTGATGTTGCCGCGTTCATCTAGTTGTACTTCAAGTTGTGTCAGAAGTGGTGATTTTTCAGGCCCTGTGAAACCCATTGCCATAAATACAAAGTCGCACTTAATTTCTTTCTCTGATGCTGCAACTGGCTCGAACTTTCCATCTTTAAATTCAGTTTCAACAATTTTGATTCCACGAAGATTTCCGTGCTCATCCCCCAGGAACTCTTCGGTGCTAACAGCAAACACACGATTGTCATTTTCTTCATGAGCACTTGAAACACGATAAATCATTGGATAGGTAGGCCACGGTTGTCCAGCTGGTCGCTCTTCAGTTGGGCGAGGCATGATTTCAAGCTGCGTGATACTTGCAGCACCCTGACGAATAGAAGTACCTAAACAATCTGCACCAGTATCGCCGCCACCAAGGATGACAACATGTTTTCCTGCCACGTTGATATCTGGATTTTCAACTTCACCAAGAGCCTGCTTATTGCCCCATGGTAAAAACTCCATTGCTTGGTAAATGCCTTTGTACTCGCGACCCTTAATCGGAAGATCTCTCCACTGCGTTGCACCCACTGCTAAGACAATCGCGTCGTACTTCTTTCGTAGATCAGAGCCAGTTAATTCGTGTCCTACATCTACACCTGGACGAAAGCGAGTGCCTTCCTTTTCCATTTGTTCTAAGCGGCGGTCAAGAATGTGCTTTTCCATTTTGAATTCAGGAATTCCATAACGAAGAAGGCCGCCAATTTTGTCCGCGCGATCATAAACAGCAACTGTGTGTCCGGCACGTGTTAATTGCTGGGCTGCAGCAAGTCCGGCAGGTCCGGAACCGATAACTGCAACTGTTTTGCCAGTTAAACGATCTGGTGCCATAGGCTTAACATTGCCGGCATCAAATGCTTCTTCAATAGTACGTAGCTCAATTTGTTTAATAGTTACGGCGTCACGGTTAATTGCGACAACACAGGCAGTTTCACAAGGCGCTGGACATAAACGTCCAGTGAACTCTGGGAAGTTGTTGGTTGCGTGAAGACGATCAATGGCTTCCTCTTTATCGCCGCGCCAAATCAAGTCATTCCATTCGGGAATCAAATTACCTAGTGGGCATCCGTTGTGACAGAAAGGAATTCCACAATCCATGCAACGTCCAGCCTGCTTTTGTAGATGCTCGAAACTTTGTGGCTCATAGACTTCGCGCCAGTCTTGGATGCGAACATCTACTGGTCGACGTGTAGGTGTCTCGCGAGGAGTTGTCATAAAACCCTTTGGATCAGCCATTAGCTGCAACCTCCATTACTAGTGCATCTGCTGGTAAGCCCTCACGAACAGCTTTTTCCATCGCCGCAAGAACACGTGCATAGTCGCGCGGCATGATTAAGGAGATACGGCCAATACTCTTGTGCCAATCCTTTAACAGCGCAGATGCAACTTCAGAACCTGTCTCAGCTACGTATGCAGAAATATGCGATTTTAGGATTTCTTTTTGATCATCCGGAACAACAAGAACGTCAACCATGTCAGTATTCACATGTGCAGTATCAAGATCTAGAACAAAAGCACGTCCACCTGACATACCTGCAGCGATATTACGACCCGTGCGGCCAAGAACAACAACTGTTCCACCGGTCATGTATTCACACCCATGATCGCCAATACCCTCAACGATTGCTAATGCACCAGAGTTTCGGACGCAAAAACGCTCGCCGACAACACCGCGAATAAAAATATCTCCTGCAGTTGCGCCATAACCAATAACATTTCCAGCAATGACATTATCTTCTGATTTAAATGATGCTTTTTCATCTGGTCGCACAATTACTCGGCCGCCAGAAATTCCCTTACCAACATAATCATTTGAATCACCGTACAAGCGAAGTGTTAAGCCCTGTGGGATGAAGGCACCTAGTGACTGGCCGGCAGATCCATGTAATGTCACATCAATTGTGCCTTCGGGTAATCCTTCAGCGCCGTATTTACGTGTTATCTCTGCGCCAAGCATCGTTCCGACTGTGCGATTTACATTTCGAACAGGCATATCAATTCTGACCGGTTCGCCCTTTGAAAGGGCGGCCGCTGAAAGTTTGATCAAGGTATTGTCCAAAGCAGCATCTAAGCCGTGGTCTTGAGTGATGGTGTTGTGCAAAGGACCATTAACATCTGGACGCACCAACAACGGCTCAAGGTTTAAACCTGCAGCCTTCCAGTGATCCACTGCTTTTCGAGTATCTAGGAACTCAACATGACCGACAGCTTCTAGAAGTGTTCGGAAACCTAACTGTGCCAAAATTTCACGAACTTCTTCTGCAATGTATTCGAAGAATGTTTCAACAAATTCAGGCTTGCCCGTAAAGTTTTTTCGGAGTTCTGGATTTTGTGTTGCAACGCCAACAGGGCAAGTATCCAAATGACATACGCGCATCATGATGCAACCAGAAACAACCAGCGGCGCAGTGGCAAATCCAAACTCTTCAGCACCTAGCAACGCAGCAATAACAACATCTCGGCCTGTCTTTAACTGACCGTCAGTCTGGACAACAATGCGATCGCGCAAGCCATTGAGCAACAAAGTCTGCTGAGTTTCAGCTAGTCCTAGCTCCCATGGCGCACCTGCATGCTTTAGAGATGTAAGAGGTGAAGCACCAGTTCCACCATCATGTCCGGAGATCAAAACAACATCTGCATGTGCTTTAGAAACACCCGCAGCAACTGTTCCAACGCCAACTTCGGCAACTAGTTTCACGTGAACGCGAGCGTTCTTGTTTGCATTCTTAAGATCATGAATCAACTGTGCAAGATCTTCAATTGAATAAATATCATGATGCGGAGGTGGTGAAATCAATCCGACGCCAGGTGTCGAATATCGTGCCTTGGCGATCCATGGATAAACCTTGTTACCTGGTAACTGACCACCTTCACCTGGCTTTGCGCCTTGTGCAATCTTGATCTGAATGTCATCGCTGTTGACCAAGTAATTGCTGTTCACGCCAAAACGGCCAGATGCAACCTGCTTGATTGCAGAACGCTTTGAATCACCGTTTGCCATGGGTAGATAACGCTCAGGTTCCTCGCCACCTTCACCAGTGTTTGATTTTCCACCAATACGATTCATTGCGATTGCTAATGTTTCGTGAACTTCGGCAGAGACGGATCCATATGACATCGCACCGGTTGAAAAGCGTTTGATAATCTCGTGAATTGATTCAACTTCATCAACTGGAATCGGCGCATTAACGCCATCCTTGAATTGGAACAATCCACGAAGCGTCATTAAGCGCGTACTTTGCTCATTCACGCGATCGGTATAACGCTTAAAAATGTCATAACGCTTATTGCGTGTTGAGTGCTGCAAAGTAAAGACAGTTTCAGGATCAAACAAATGCGGTTCACCTTCACGGCGCCACTGGTACTCCCCGCCAATTGGAAGACGCTTAGTACCTGGCACTTCTCCCCCAGGTGGATAGGCAATGTGGTGACGAGCAATTGTTTCTTCCGCAATGATATTCAGCGAAACTCCACCAAGACGAGATGTGGTTCCGACAAAGTATTCGTCAACAACTTCTTGAGACAAACCAATTGCCTCGAAAACTTGAGCTCCTGTATATGAAGCAATCGTGCTGATACCCATCTTGGACATTACTTTCAGTACACCTTTACCAAGACTCTTAATTAGATTCTTA
>JBILJK010000020.1:0-11857 GCA_044377285.1 Candidatus Planktophila sp. | reverse complement strand
ACGACCGAGTCTTCACTGAGAACCTCTTGTAACACTTCAAATTCAACGCCACGGAAATACTCTTCACCGTCATCGACAAAGAGATCAGTGATCTTCTTAGATTCTTTTAATTCGATCAATGCATCTGTATCAGTAAAAGGCCACTGCAGATGTGCTGCCAATGCAACCCCAACAGTACTTTTTCCGCTTCCAGGTGCACCTATTAAAACAATACGTGTCATGGTGTGGGGTATTACTTAAAGTTCAGGTTGGCGATGTAGGACTCGAAATTACGACGAGTTTCAGTAACTGAATCTCCCCCAAATTTTTCAAGGACAACTTCCGCTAAAACTAGAGCGACCATAGCTTCGGCAACAACACCTGCTGCTGGAACTGCGCACACATCGGATCTTTGATTAATGGCTTTGGCCGCTTCACCTGTTGCAACATCAATTGTATCTAGCGCTTTAGGAACAGTTGAAATTGGCTTCATTGCTGCACGTACGCGCAAAATTTCACCGTTAGACATTCCGCCTTCAGTGCCACCCGCTCGATCAGTACGTCGAACGATCTTTCCCGACGAATCTTTCTCAATTTCATCATGAGCAACAGATCCACGACGCGTAGCCGTTCTGAAACCATCTCCGATCTCAACACCTTTGATGGCCTGAATCCCCATTACAGCGCCAGCTAATTTTGAATCAAGGCGTCTATCCCAATGAACATGTGAACCCAAACCTGGAGGCATGTTAAAAGCTAAAACTTCGACCACTCCGCCTAATGTGTCACCGTCACGATGAGCATTTTCAATTTCTGTGATCATCTGTGCACTAGTTGCTGCGTCAGCACATCTAACTGGATCTTCATCGATCATGGCCATGTCGCCCGCTAAAGGCAAAGGAGCATCATCAGCTACTCGGACAGAACCTATTGAAAGTACATGACTCAAAATTGTTATGCCTACTGATTGTTGCAAGAAATTTCGTGCGACTGCTCCGAGTGCTACGCGTGCTGCGGTTTCACGGGCGCTAGCACGTTCCAAAATTGCTCGCGCGTCATCAAGATCATATTTCTGCATCCCAACTAAATCTGCATGACCTGGGCGAGGACGAGTTAAAGGAGCGTTACGTGCTAGATCCTTAATCTCTTCATCTGGCACAGGATCTGCTGACATAACTTTTTCCCATTTTGGCCATTCTGAATTGCCTACTTGAATAGCGATTGGTCCACCTTGTGTTAAGCCAAGACGAACACCACCGAGAATAGTTACCTTATCTGCTTCAAAATTCTGTCGAGCACCTCGACCAACGCCTAAGCGTCGACGCTGCAAATGGAAATCAATGTCAGCCGTTGTGATCGACACGGATGCAGGGATTCCTTCGACGATGGCACTTAACGCCTGCCCATGAGACTCACCAGCTGTTAACCAACGCATGTGCATATTGTCGCAGATATCGGCACTAACTCGTAGCCAAATAAGTTATAAGCCCTGCGAAAATACTTGGTGCCAAGGGGATTTTAGATGGAATCTTGCGATGAATTCCTGTCAGTACCACTATATGAACCACCGCAACAAGAAGAATGCCGCCAATGAATTCGATTGCGTTATACGAGTGAGTTATCAATATCAGTCCCAATAGCTTAATGTCACCCATTCCTATTCTGAAAAGTACAAGGGAAACCAATACTGCGATCGAAGCGAGTAGATCTTGTAAGTGACCAATTCCGAAAATAGTGATGTGTATCAATCCAACATAAAAGAGAGTTTTCGTGTAAATATTCGGGATTACAAATGAACACATATCAGCAATACATATCGGTGCAGCAAGGAGAAGAAGTGCGAAATTCACGCAACTAAACTACAACGTCGATCCTTCGAAAATAGTGCCTGTGGATTAAGAGAGTGCTTCCTCGCCAACCACACGAAGCATCTTTGCGATCACATCTCGTTCTAAGGTGCGTGAGGTGAAGATCTCCATCTGAGATATCGCTTGATGGATGAGAAGATCTAAGCCATCAATTCCAAAACCACCAGATTCTCGCCATCCTGACAAGAGTTGTGTTGGCCAAGGGTTGTAAAGAACTTCGAAAAAAGTACCATCTACTGAACTAATTAGGTCTACATATTCAGCGGCCGAATCGCCTGGAGTTGTGTTAACCACTAAATCAAAATCATTGAAGTTGATAGTTGAGCCCCACGATAAGAAATCAATATCTAAATGTGGTGCGGCCTGTTTCAGCTTTTCCTGTCTATCAGGGTTGCGATTGATGACGGTTACCGTTTTACTAACTGCATCACACGCCGCAACAACTGCCCGAGCCGTTGCGCCGGCTCCCAGTATCAAAACTTTTCCTTTTGCATCTTGGTCATGGAATCCCAAAGCGTGAGTGAATCCTTCAACATCGGTGCTCGTCAAACTCCAAAGACCATTTACTTTATTTAAGGTATTGCCGCTTTGAATCTGGCGAGATATATCTGAAACTGAGTGTGCGATTGTTAACGCCTCTTCTTTCAACGGCATAGTCAACGATAATGCGTTCAGCCCGGAACCATCATTTTCAAGAAATCTCTGAAGAGTTCCCGATTCAACTTCGTAGGCAAGGTAGGTTGCTTTGATGCCTAAAAAGTCATAGACGGTGTTATGCAAAAGAGGACTAAGAGAATGAGATATGGGAGAACCCACAACACCGGCCGTGATCATTCGAACGCCCCCGCCTTTCTGTTCTTTATGTAAAGAGCTTTCCACGTATTAAATTCATCATTAGATTTCGTAAAGCGTGTATCTCCAGGTGCAACTGTAATGAAATACAACCAATCCCCCACTGTGGGATTTAATGTCGCTGACATAGCTGATATGCCCGGACTGCCAATAGGACCAGGCGGCAACCCATACCTTCTATAGGTGTTGTAGGGGGAATTTAAGAGCGTTGATTGGGAGCTTAAGAAGATCTGACCTCGCACCTTCTTCACAAAGTGTACGGTTGAATCCATCTGTAGAGGCATTCCAATTTTCAAGCGATTTAGAATCACCTGAGAAACTTTGACAAAATCTTTTTCATCTCCTTCAGCCTGCACGATTGAGGCGATGGTTAGTAGTTGCAATGAGGAAAATTTCTTATTTCCTAAAAGTATTTGCTGCGCGATTGGTTCCGCGCTAAACCGGTCGACCATCGCCTGAATTGCCTGAAGCGCAGATGTTCCATCCTCAAAACTGTATTGAGCGGGAAACAACAAACCTTCAGCATCTTTGAATCCTTTTGGAAGCACGACCGACTCTAGCGCTTGAGAAACTTCTGTCCGAGTGAATCCATAATTGATAAGCGCCGAAATGACTTCGCTTTTCCAGCCGCCTTCAAAGATCCGAATCAGATTTGGTATGCGATTGGCATCTAATAACTGTTCGAGCGCTTGCCTAGCGGATATATTTTGAGAGATTCGATGTTTGCCGGGTGCGATTTTCTCTGAGCGCTTATCCCCTACTGCAACTCTGAAAAATGCTTCAGCAGATTTTATGACACCTTTTTCAAAAAGGATTTGTGCAATCGAAGACCCAGAAGAACCAGCCGGTATGTCTATGACAACTTCAGACTGGTTGGTAAGGGTGGTATTCGTTGGAAAATCCGGAGCCACACTAGGCCCTGAACGCACATTGAAAACAACACCAACCAAAGCAATCAGCACAAAAATGCCCAGTAAGCGAAATTTCATTTACGTTTTTCTATCTCAATCGCAAAATCCAATATCGCAACAGCTGCGGCCATGTCGATTGACTCTTTTGATTCCTTTGCATTGCGACCTGCATCTCGCAAATTACGAGCCGCACTAATGGTGCTCATGCGTTCATCAATCATTTCAATTGGTACTGTGGTTATTGTTGCCAACTGAGCGACGAATTCGGAAGCTTTTTCAGATGCAGATCCATCTTTGCCACTTAAGAGCGCAGGACGACCTACATATATCGCAACAGGGTCTATTTCAGAAAATATTTGGGAAATCAGCTGATTCAAGTTCCTGTCTGTTGCCTTCAATGTAGTTAGTGGTGAGGAAAGGATCGAATCCGAGTCGCTCACTGCTACTCCAATGCGCACATCACCATAATCAAATGCGATACGACGTCCGCGCTTCATCATTTACCCAATGAGAGAGTCTGAAATCGCCGTCAGGGCATCTAACGACTTTGATGTGTCCGTACCGCCACCCTGTGCGAAATCATCTTTGCCGCCACCGCCGCCACCAAGAACCGTTGAACCTATTTTCACTAATGCACCAGCCTTCACACCAACGGAGCGCGCACCGTCACTCGTGGCTACTACCAACACTGGCTTTCCATCGTTAGCGCTAATTAAGGCGACAACAGATTTATCTTCACGAGAGCGCAAGTCAATCGCGATCTTTCGCAGGTCATCCCCTGAAACGCCATCTGACATCACAGATGAAATATACGAAATACCATTGATCACTTGTGCCGTCTTGGCTAGATCGCCAACTTGAGAAAGCGCCTGAGCGGAGCGCACAGTTGCCAATTCTTTCTCGATATCTTTCATCTTGCTGAGTAAATCCGAAATACGTTCAGGTAACTCTTCAGTGCGTGCACCCTTAATTAAATCAGTTAACGAGTTCAACAAGATGTGTTCACGTGCCAAGAATTTATATGCATCGACACCTACTAGCGCCTCAACGCGACGTACACCTGCACCGATTGAAGATTCACTGAGTAGCTTGATGACACCTAACTGACCAGATCGTGCCACGTGCGTGCCACCGCACAGTTCGCGTGCCCAGTCGCCAACGCTAACGACTCGAACAACATCACCATACTTCTCGCCAAACAATGCCATAGCACCAAGGTCTTTTGCTTTTGCTTGACTCATGCTCTCAGCCGTAACTTCCAAATTGTCGAGAAGCAGAGTGTTAACGCGAGCTTCGACATCATTGAGAACACTCACTGGGACCGATCCGGTTGCAGGAAAATCAAAACGGAATCGACCAGGTGAATTTTCTGAACCGGCCTGAGTTGCGGTTTCACCTAAGATTTCACGGAAGGCTTTATGAACCATGTGTGTTGCGGTGTGCGCACGAGAAATAGCATGTCGACGTTCGATGTCGATTTCAGCAAGAGCATCAGCGCCAACTTCAACGGATCCCTTGATTACCCGGCCTCGGTGTACTGATAAACCGGAAACAGGTGACTGAACATCTTCGATTTCAACTACTGCCCCATTGCTTAATGTAATACGACCACCATCGGCTAGTTGTCCACCACCTTCAGCATAAAATGGAGTTCGGTTGAGAACAATCTCAACATCTTCACCCTCTGCTGCACTTGCAACTCCAACACCATCTACAACAATGCCTGTTAATTTAGATTCAGAACTTTGTTGTGCGTAGCCAACAAACTCACTCTTGCCACTCTTATCGGCGATAGCTTTATAGACAGACACATCGGTGTGTCCAGACTTCTTAGCTTTGGCATCGGCTTTTGCGCGATCCTTTTGCTCCTTCATCAAACGTCGGAAGCCGTCTTCATCAACTTCAAGGCCTTCTTCACGTGCCATTTCAAGTGTTAAATCAAAGGGGAAACCATAGGTATCGTGAAGTTTGAAAACCTCATCTCCCGGAAGGACAGTTGCCTTGCTCTTTTTTAGAGCCACGGATGCAAGATCAAAGATTTGAGTTCCACTCTTTAGTGTTTGCAGGAAACTTTCCTCTTCAGAAACGCTAACTGACAAAATGCGTTTCTTGTCAGACACCAACTCTGGATACTGAGGACCCATCGCACTAATAGCTGCCACCGTTAGTTCAGACATGATCGGATCCATTGACCCCAAAAGGCGCATGTTACGAATAGTTCGGCGCATCATTCGTCGCAACACATAGCCGCGACCCTCATTGCCCGGTGTTACTCCATCGCCTATCAGCATCGCTGAAGTGCGTGCGTGATCTGCAATTACACGTAAAGCAACATCTGATTTTTCAGAAGATCCATACTTAACACCGGTTAGCTCCGATGCACGATTGAGAATCATGATTGTTGTATCGATCTCATAGATATTTTCAACGCCTTGTAACAAAGCCGCTGTGCGTTCTAGTCCAAGACCAGTGTCAATACTTTTTGCTGGAAGTTCACCAAGGATTGGGTAACTATCTTTTCCACCACCAGCGCCACGTTCATTTTGCATGAAAACAAGGTTCCAGATTTCAAGATATCTATTTTCATCCGCAATCGGACCACCTTCGGCGCCGTAAGCCGGGCCACGATCATAATAAATTTCAGAACACGGACCGCAGGGCCCAGGTACTCCCATAGACCAGAAGTTATCTGCCATGTCCCGACGTTGGATACGCTCTTTTGGAACACCAATTTTCTTGTGCCAAATATCTGCAGCTTCATCATCATCTAAATAAACAGTAACCCACAATTTATCCTCTGGAAAACCATAACCACCATCTGAAATCGGACGGGTTAACAGCTCCCAAGCAAGTGCAATTGCGCCTTCTTTGAAGTAATCACCAAAAGAAAAGTTGCCACACATTTGGAAGAACGATGCATGGCGCGTAGTTTTACCAACTTCATCAATATCTAATGTACGAACGCATTTCTGAACAGATGTTGCTCGCTTATATGGAGGCGTTACCTCACCAAGAAAAAATGGCTTGAATGGAACCATGCCCGCATTTACTAACAAAAGGTTTGGATCATCAGCGATCAAAGATGCTGAAGGAACAACAGTATGGGTTAAACCCTGTCGGTTATCTGATTCAAAGAAGCGCAGCCAGCGCGTACGGATCTCGGCGGATTCCACTAGCTAGGATCACTCAGCCTTCTTCTTCTTAGAGCGCCCCTTGCTCATTTGAGCTGCAGACAAAAGCGCTCCAGCAACTTTTACAGCAGAGCCATTTTTGTTAATGAAGCCTGTAGTTGCTTCATTAACCTTGTCTGAAAGATCCTCAATGTTCTTTGTTACACGATTAATGCTGTGCAAAGGGCCATTAACCAAGGTGACCGTGGTGTGAACCTCATCGATTAAAGGCGCAGTTTCCTCTGTCAGCGTTTTAAGTGAGGCTTTCGCTTCATCGATTAAACGACCCACTCGGACAATTGCATATGCAATAGCTATCGCAATGACAGCAAGTGATGATGCTGCAATTATTGTTGCAATTCCGCCTGGACCCATACCGTTAGCCTACCTGACCCTTAACTTTCCTGAGGTGATTTTGATGATGCGGATGGCGCTTGTGGAACCCAGTCAATTCCGCTTTCTTTACGTTGAGCCGGAGTGATAGGAGTTGGGGCACCCGTTAATGGATCTCCGCCGCTAGCTGTCTTAGGGAAAGCAATCACTTCGCGAATCGAGTCCGATCCAGTCAGCAATGCACACACGCGATCTAGCCCAAGTGCGATTCCACCATGTGGAGGTGGGCCATAGTTAAATGCTTCAAGCAAGAATCCAAACTTGCTGTTGGCCTCTTCATCGCTTAAACCGATAACCGAGAAAACATCCTTCTGAATATTTCGATCATGGATACGAATAGATCCACCACCTAATTCAGTTCCATTTAAAACAATGTCATATGCATAAGCAAGTGCCGAAGCGGGATCAGATTTGAATGTTGCAGCAAATTCTGGCTTTGGTCCGGTAAATGGATGGTGAACCGCTGTCCATCCACCGTTATCAGTTGGTTCAAACATGGGAGCATCTACAACCCATAGGAATTCCCACTTACCGTCTGGGATCAGACCGCATCGCTTTCCTATTTCTAATCGAACCGCACCTAATAGATTTAAGGAGGCGGTGCGCTCACCGGCTGCAAAGAAAATTGCATCTCCCGGATTTGCTCCCGCTGCATGAACCACTCCTGCTGTTTCAATTTCAGATAAATTCTTTGATACTGGACCACCTAATGTGCCATCTTCATTTACCAGAATGTATGCGAGTCCCTTAGCACCACGTGCTTTTGCCCAATCCTGCCAAGCATCTAGTTCGCGACGAGCAGATGCTGCTCCCCCAGGCATAACAACTGCACCCACATATGGAGCTTGGAAAACTCTAAATTCAGTATCAGCGAAAAAAGATGTCAGGTCTACAAGTTGATTTCCAAATCGCAAATCTGGCTTGTCAGAACCGTAGCGCGTCATTGCATCGGCATATGTCATACGCTTCAATGGAAGAGGAATATCGTAATTAACTGATTCCTTCCAGATGCGAGCAACGATTTTTTCAGCGACTGCCAAGATATCTTCCTGATCAATAAAGGACATCTCGATATCCAACTGTGTGAACTCTGGTTGACGATCGGCGCGGAAATCCTCGTCACGGAAACAGCGTGCTATTTGATAATACTTTTCCATGCCCGCGACCATTAATAGCTGCTTAAATAACTGTGGTGACTGAGGCAACGCATACCAGCTACCAGGCTGTAAACGAACCGGTACTAGAAAGTCACGAGCACCCTCTGGAGTTGATCTCGTCAAATAAGGAGTTTCAATCTCAAGAAAAGTTTCTTCTTCCATTACCCGACGAATCGTTGATGTAACTTTAGAACGCAAGCGAAGGTTGTGCGCTGGCTTTTCTCGTCGCAAATCCAGGTAGCGATATCGCAAACGGACTTCCTCATTAATATCTGTGTCATCACCACTATCAACGGGGAAAGGCAAAGGAGCTGATTCTGACAGGACAACAACTGTGTCACCCATAACTTCAATTTCACCCGTTGCAATATTTGTATTCTGATTTCCATCAGGACGAGCGACTACCTCGCCAGTAATAAGCAAGCACCACTCTGCTCGCAAAGATCCCGCAACCTTTTCGTCACGAATAACTACCTGGACTGATCCGGAGGCGTCACGTAGATCAATGAAAGCAACGCCACCATGATCACGACGACGCGATACCCATCCTGCAAGCGTGACCGTTTGGCCCGCATTGGATTTACGGAGTGACCCTGCTTCATGTGTGCGCAACATTATTAGTCCAATTTTTCTGTTTTAGAGAGCTTCGAGCAATGAGTCAATCTTAACTGAAGATGTTTGGCCCGATTTCATCTCTTTTAATTCAACTGTGCCGCTAGAAATCTCTGATTCGCCAAGGACAATCACATGTGTCGCACCGCTCTTATCAGCGCCTTTCATGGCCCCCTTCAAGGCTCGATCACCAAAAGCAATTTCAACAATCTTGCCTTTGGCTCTTAAGGCTGCAGCAATTGTTAGCGCTTCAACCTTTGCGGCCTCACCCAGTGGAATGATGAAAAGATCGGAGACAAAATCATCATGTCCAATAACGCCTTCAGCCTCTGCAGCCAAAAGGGCGCGATCTACCCCTAACCCAAATCCAATACCAGAAAGTGATTGACCTCCCAGTTGTTCCATTAATCCGTCATAACGCCCGCCGCCACCAATGCCTGATTGGGCGCCAAGTAGCTCATGAACAAACTCGAAAGTAGTGCCTGTGTAGTAATCCAAACCTCGAACCATTCGGGGATTAACAACATATGAAATGCCTAGTGCATCAAGATATTTTTGGAGCTGCGCAAATTGTTGACGTGAATTTTCATTGAGATAGTTGATTAGCAACGGTGCCTCAGTCATCGCTTTACGCATTTCTTCGCGCTTATCATCGAAAAGTCGAAGTGGATTTATAAGTGCGCGAGCAGCGGTCGCTTCATCTAACACTAGGGTCGAAATATATTTCACTAGATCAACACGGTGGGCCGCGCGTGATTCAGCATCCCCCAAAGAGGTAATTTCTAAACGATATTTGCTAAGCCCAATAGCTCTAAAGCCTGCATCGGCAATCGCGATAACTTCAGCATCGATCGCAGGATCATCCAAACCTATTGCTTCGATTCCCACCTGATAGAACTGACGATAACGTCCGGCTTGAGGGCGCTCTGCTCGAAAGAATTGACCTGAATACCAAACCTTTACTGGAAGTTGTCCACGATCTAAGCCATGTTCTATAACTGCTCGCATGACACCGGCGGTTCCTTCGGGACGCAAGGTAATTGAACGACCTCCGCGATCTTCAAAGGTATACATTTCTTTAGAGACGACATCTGTAGATTCGCCAACTCCACGAGTAAAAAGTTCAGTGTCTTCAAATACCGGAAGTTCGATTAACTGATACCCCGCACTCTTTGCAGGGGCGATTAATTTATCGCGCACAAATTCAAATGCACTGGATCTACTCGGAACGTATTCGCTGACACCTTTAGGTGCAGAAAGCTTTTGTCCTGCCATTAGTAGCGACCTACCAAACTCTTCAAATAGGGATTGTTCTTTTTCTCATGAGACATCGTTGTGTCTGGACCATGGCCAGGTAATACGCGCAAGTGGTCTGATAAGGGCATAACTTTCTTGCGCAATGTCTCTTCCATTTCTTTGGCCGATCCTGTTGGTAAATCAGTACGTCCAATAGAACCAGCAAACAGGACATCGCCGCTGACCAATACCTCATTGGATACTTCAAACATTAATGAACCACGGGTATGGCCCGGAGCGTGAATCGCTCTGAATGAAAGGCCAACTAGATCGATAACATCGCCATTTCGAAGTTCACGAACATCCTTTGGTTCAGCGAAATTCATTCCGGACAAGGTCTCAACAAACTCCGGGCCATGAAGCTTTACTGGATCACTTAGAAAAGCTCGATCTTCACTATGAATATAGGAGGCGATGTCGTAACCATCTGCGATGGCTTGAATCGAAAAGGTATGGTCGAGGTGCCCATGTGTAGCGATTACCGCTGCCGGTTTCAGATTATGTTTTTCCAAAAGTTCGGTTAATTGGTGGGACACATCAGGCATGCCCGGATCGACAACAACGCACTCGGCCCCAGGCTCAGTCGCTATCACCCAACAGTTGGTGGCAAACATTGGGGCGGCAAAGGAATCGATCAGCATCGTTCATGCCTCCCTATTCCACGCTCAATTTGAGGTGCGATTGACGCTCACACCATGAGACAGGGTACCTTTTGCACACGAATACACACTCAACCCACGCTCAGAAGCGTTGAAACTTCTAAGCATCGCACCCACGACATAGCGAACTTCATAACGAAGAAACGCGCTGAAAGGATCACTCTCATGACAGATATGAATTTCCCACAACAGGCCAGCGCAGCGAGTGCGTTGATCGGAGATCCTTCAGCTTTTGGTCGAGTCGCAGATGATGGAACAGTTTATGTTCGTACATCACAGGGTGAAACAGCAGTTGGTTCCTACCCAGGAAAAACCCCCGAAGAAGCGTTAGCTTACTTTGTTCGTAAGTTCGAAGTTCTTGCAGCTGAAGTAGCACTGCTAGCAGCGCGCATTAAAAGTGGTGCAATGGTTCCATCAGATGCATACGCAGCGGTCAAGAAATTGCGCGAACAAGTTAAGGAACTCAATGGAGTCGGCGATCTCGAAGCTTTAGCTGCCTCCGTTGAACAGATCGAACCGCTGATCGAGGGTCACCGCGAAGCATTTGAAGCCAAGAAAGCTGCAGAAACCGCTGCAAAGGCCGCTCGTCGTGAACAAATCATTGTTGAAAAAGAAAAGATTGTTGTCGAGGCTGAAAGTCTGGCACTTTCAGAAAGCTGGAAGAGTACCGGCGATCGACTAAAAGTGCTTCTTGATGAATGGAAGGCTGCGCCTCGTCTGGATAAGAAAGCAGATGCCGATCTCTGGAAACGTTTCTCATCATCTCGAAACAAGTTCGACAAACGTCGCCGAACACATTTTGCAGCATTAGAAGCAACACAATCAGTAGTTGCAGATGCCAAGAAAGCAATCATCGAGGAAGCTGAGAAACTCGCCACTTCGACTGAGTGGGTACCAACGGCTAAACGCTTCAAGGCGTTGATGGATCTTTGGAAGGCATCAGGGCGAGGTAAGAGAAAC
>JBILJK010000101.1:0-3621 GCA_044377285.1 Candidatus Planktophila sp. | reverse complement strand
CTTTCTTTGATAACGAGTTAGTAGCAAACTTAGGAATTGTTGTATGTGAAGCAACGGCGAGGTATCAATCAGTTGAAACTCATATCTCCCACAGAAGAAGAGGCTTGGCATCACATTTACTTGGAATAGCAGCACGATGGTCTGCCGACAACGGATGTGTTAACTGGGTGATTGCCACTGAGGCTACTAACGATGCTGGGCGTGTTTACAGAAGAGCAGGATTTGAAAGTGTCGTTGGAAGTGTAAATGCTTATAAGCCACCGTCATTCCGTCATGAAAACAAATAGCCATATTGGATTTGTCTGCCATACCCTCTAATATAGGAGGTGATTCAAGTACAAGAAAGAATCGCCTGTAGGTTGCGAGAAAGTCATCTAAGAAGAGATGACGAAACCCTCACCACCCACTTATGTAAGTTAATCCGAGTTTTACGTCCAAACTTTGGATGTATTTCAAAACCTTGAATAGTGGATATATCTGCCAAAACTTTATACACAAAATTAAATCAATTTACTTCCTCTTATACCCAGCAGGACACTTAGGCTTAACGGAAGTGACCTTCTTGGTGAGTTTGCCTTTCACGCAAGTAATGGTTGTCTTCTTTGTTGCAGCAGCCTTGGCCTCTGCTTCTTGCTTGGCCTTGAGCTCTGCTAAAGCTTTGGCAACTAATGCTTCTATCTCCTGTTTAGCCTTGAGTTCTGCTGCAGCCTTGGCTTCTGCTTCTTGTTTTGCTCTCAAATCTGCAGCAGCTTTGGCTTCTGCTTCTTGTTTTGCTTTCAATTCTGCGGCGAGGCGTGCTTCTTCAGCCTTTACCAACTGCGACTTCTTCTGTTCTTCAACGAATGTTTCGGCACTCTTGATTAGATCTAAGAATTTATTTGTAGAAGGAAAATTAGCCATGAATCCCCCTGTAGTAAAACTAAAGGTTCCATCCTCTTTACAATTTGAAGTTGCTCCACCGTTTCCAGCAGTTCCTACGTAATACCGTACAGAATTTTCCTCGACAAAGTAGCCTGAACCTGAATCTCCACTACAAATGCTTCCTGTTTTTTGATTGCTATTTGTACCCCAATCGCTAGTTGTCCAAGATGAGGGTCTGAGATTATATTGACGGTGATGCTCTACCATCATTTCTGGCGTATAAAGGTATCCAGTCATTTTGTGAGGTGCCCTTATTATGTCTTGTGGATTTTTCCGCTGACTCCCGCTTTGTAATCCATAGCCAATCATTACTACCTCAGATTTATCTTTGGCAAATCGCCTCATTTGCTCTTCGGTTGCAATCTTTACTTTTACTTTTAAAGGCATATCTTCGTCGATCACAACAATTGCGAAGTCATCAAATGCTGCAATATTTTTACTGAAATCTGAATTGATATAAGTTTTAGGTATAAATGCTTTAATGATCTTGTAGCGTTTTGCGTTAGACTTGTCGGCAAGTCCAGGTGCAAATACAAAACCATCGGTATCACCGTTTGGTTGAATCCGTAATTGATTTAATACATGCGCAGCGGTGAGAATGATCCTTTCAGAATAGAGAAATCCAGAGGTGTTTCCTTGAATGTGAACAGCGTTCGGATCACCTGTTGCATCCTGGCCAAGCTCAACTGAGTGAGCGGGTAGGGCACCACTTAGAATCTGCCCAAAAGTGAGAATTAGAGAAGTTAGAAGAATGCTCCCGTTGATTCGCATTCCAAAAGGGTAATGGGAAGGTCAAGGCTTATCGGTCAATGAGTCCCCTTGATTTGTCTCTGCCTGTCTTCGTGCGTCAAGACCGAGATCTGCGCAGAGTAAATTAAAAAGGACTGAGGCATTTCGCCCCAGCCCTTCTACTAAATGGTTTGCGCTTACTTATGCGTGCTCGCCGCCTGTATGAGCAAATGTCTTATTAGTGATCTGCCAGCGACCTTCAAGAATTGAAAGCGTGAAGTAGTCAGTAAATGAGAGAGTTCCCCAGAAACCTTCCTCTTTAACAGTCACTACTGCAACAGTTCCATCAATTTGAATGTCTGTGATCTCTGCCTTGAGCTGACCACCATCTGCTGGGGATTCAACCATGAGCGCGACGAAGCCTGCTTTATCAACGTCGTAATCAGTGCCACCCATTGTGCCGAACCAGCGGGCGCTTGAATGGAATGCTTCGTTCAGCTTGTCTGCATTACCTTTTCCAGCACCTTCGATGTATAGATTGATTAGCCGCGTTACCTCTTCTAGATCCTTACTCATGGTGTTCCTCTCCGTTGTTAGCGGGAATAAAACCAGAGATTATGGGCCTTGTAAATAGAAATCAGGCTCAGAAACCTATTATTGGGAAAATGCCGCTGTAACCTAAACCTATGGAATCTAGTTGGGGCGCGGGTGCGACATCGCCATCGACTGATCCAATAATTCACTTGCTTCATCGCTTTACCTATGGCCCAACCAAGGATTTAGTCTCGGAAGTTACCAAGATTGGCGCAGATTCTTGGTTTGAAAAACAATTAGATTATCGGGGTTTGGCAGATACTAAAGTAGAGACCTATCTTGCAAAGTGGGATATTTTCAATTACATCCATAAGGATATGAATTTCTTATGGCCTTTGGCTGAATCTGAAGGCGATATGAGTAAAGGTCAAATTTTTTACTCAAACCATTTAACTGGCAGAGTTCTGCATCTTTACACTCTTGTTCAGCAAACTCATTCTGAGCGGCAGATATTTGAAATGATGGTCGAGTTCTGGCATGACCACTTGAATATTACGACCCTTGGAGATGAGACAAAAGATGGAAATCTTGATTGGCATACCAATGATTGGAATAAGCGGGTAATTCGCCAACATGCTTTAGGAAAGTTTGAAGATTTGTTATATGCAGCAGCGCTGCATCCAGCGATGATTGTTTATCTAGATGGCGAATTAAGTACTAAAGAGCAACCAAATGAAAATTTTGGGCGAGAAGTATTAGAGCTGTATACGGTGACACCAAAATCTGGCTATACCCAATCAGACATTATTAATGCTGCAAAGCTGTTTTCAGGTTTGCGGGTGAAGTGGCCAGAGCGTTGGTACCAAAGAGGTCCACGACAACGACCTATTGGAAAAACCTTCGTAGATGTTCCACCCTTTGCAACCATGTTGCATGGAGAGCGTCAAAACTACGGCACTTTCAAAATTATGGGCTGGCAGAAAACTGTTACAACAATTGATCAAGTGCTGCCTGCAATCCAGTCACTTCTTAGCTATTTGGCTTCGCATCCTGAGACAGCGAAGGCAATTGCTCTAAAGTTAGGGCGTCGCTTTGTTCAGGATGTGCCTTCGCAACAATTTATAAACGATATTGCTTCTTCCTACACTTCAAGTGGTGGCGATATCAAGACCGTCCTAAAGGCTGTTTACCAGCACTCTGACTTCAAAAATGCTGCAGGTAAAAAGCTGAAGCGTCCAGGTGAAGATTATGTTTCGGTCGCTCGAACTCTAAATGTTTTGCCTAACTTCTCAAGAGTACAAAAATGGAAAGGCATGACGAAAGAGTTTGCCTATCCGGCAGTGGTGCCAGATGAGTTAAAACGTATGGGACATGCACCTTTATCGTGGCCTTTTCCTGACGGCTATCCAGACATTGCCGCCAGTTGGGTAAATGCGA
>JBILJK010000125.1:0-2809 GCA_044377285.1 Candidatus Planktophila sp. | reverse complement strand
ATGCATAACGGCACAATCAGGCCTGGAAATACTGCTGAGCAGTTCATTGCAGATAAGTACAAAGGATTTCTGCAGGGCACAACCGATAGTGAGCGTTTCTTTTATGCTCTGCTGTCACAAGTTGATGAGCATGGATTAGTTGAAGGCGTGCGATCGATTGTTAATTTGATTCGTACTAACGCTGACTACACCGCGCTTAACATAATGGTGCAAACACCAGATACCTTGATTGCTGTATGTGAGTTTAATGAAGCAAACAAATCTGAGTGGAGCGCCGAAGATCACTATGAGCTTCGCTTCACCAAGCGCGGGAGCGACATGATCGTTGCATCAACAGGGTGGGGAAACACGGATTGGACCCATTTAGATAACCATCAGATGCTTGTGGTTGATCGTTCGACTTTAGAGTATTCAATTTCTTCTCTATGACCCGTACCTACACAGTCGAAACCTACGGCTGTCAGATGAATGTCCATGACTCCGAAAGAATTGCTGGGTTGTTGGATGAAGCTGGCTATATTCCTGTAACAGTTGGTGAACAAGCTGACATCGTAGTTTTCAATACTTGTGCTGTGCGAGAAAATGCTGATAACAAGTTATATGGCAACCTCAGTTTCTTAGCGCCAATTAAAAAATTGAACCCAAATATGCAGATCGCGGTGGGTGGGTGTCTTGCTCAAAAAGATCAGGCAACAATCATCAAGAAAGCACCCTACGTTGATGTTGTTTTTGGAACTCACAATGTTGGCTCACTGCCTGTATTACTAGAACGCGCACGCATCGAAGAAGAATCGCAGATTGAAATTCTGGAAGCCCTCGAGCATTTTCCATCAACATTGCCTGCTCGTCGTCTTTCTGCATTTTCATCGTGGGTATCTGTATCAGTAGGGTGCAATAACACCTGTACCTTTTGCATCGTTCCCACGCTTCGTGGAATCGAAAAGGATCGCACTGCAGCAGACATCTTGACTGAAGTAAGGACTTTAGTTGACCAGGGAGTCATTGAAATAACTTTGCTTGGGCAAAATGTGAATGCGTATGGTGTTGATTTTGGAGATCGCCAAGCTTTTGCCAATTTATTACGCGAATGCGGAAAAATTAGCGGCTTGGAGCGAGTCCGCTTTATGTCTCCGCACCCTCGAGATTTCACTGACGATGTAATCGAAGCTATGGCACAAACACCTAATGTGATGCCACATCTGCATATGCCGTTGCAATCAGGATCTGATCAAGTTTTGCAGCAAATGCGTCGCTCATATCGATCAGATCGCTATTTAGGAATTTTAGATCGGGTGCGTTTGGCTATGCCGCATGCAGCTATAACAACTGACATCATTGTTGGATTCCCGGGTGAAACAGAAGAAGATTTCCAAGCAACACTCGATGTCTGCACAACAGCTCGGTTTACAGCCGCCTACACATATCAATACTCCATTCGCCCTGGTACACCAGCTGCAACTATGCCCGATCAAATAGCTGCCGATGTTGTTGCAGATCGCTATACCCGCCTTCACAACCATCAGCAGGCGATTTCATTGTCAGTTAATCAAGAAGCAATCGGTACACAGCATAAAATTTTGGTGGGGGATTACGAAGGTCGTCGCGATGAAGCGCAAGCTCGACTAACAGGGCGCAGCGAAGATTTCCGATTAGTCCACTTTGACAATACATTCGTTGCTCGACCAGGTGATGAAGTAACGGTCACAATCTCAGATGCATCCGCACATTATTTAATTGGCGATCCGCTATCTGTTAGACAGACAAGAGGCGCCGAGGCCCATGCTGCACGAATCGCCCAACCAGGACCGGCTACGACGATGCTTGGAATCCCAACGGTTAAACGATGAAATTGATTGTCATTTGTGGCGCAACTGCCACGGGTAAAAGTGATCTAGCGGTAACTCTTGCTCAAGAGATTAATGCAGAAATTATTAATGCGGATTCAATGCAGCTATATAAAGGTATGGATATTGGGACGGCAAAAATCACTGCCGAAGAACGCAAAGGTATTCCACATCATTTGATGGACTTGCTGGATGTCACCCACGATGCAAATGTGGCGTGGTATCAAGAACATGCACGAGCAGCGATTACCGAAATACATACTCGTGGGAAAAATGTAATTGTCGTAGGCGGAACAGGTTTATATATAAAGGCAATTTTAGATGAGCTGAATTTTCCGGACACAGATCCGGTAGTCAGAGCAGAGCTAGAGTTGGAGTTTGCAACCAAGGGGATTGGCCCACTATTTGAACGATTAGAAAAATTGGATCCTGCTGCAGCACTTGCAATTGATAAAGCTAACTCTCGCCGCGTAATTCGTGCTTTAGAGGTAATCAAAATTACGGGAAAACCCTTCACTGCAAATCTGCCCAGGGAAGAGAGTTCCAGATATCCGCATGCACAACAGTTTGGTTTAGTGATGGACCGGGATGCACTTTCAAAACGAATCTCAAACCGAGTTGAACGTATGTGGGAACAAGGATTGGTAGCAGAGGCAGAGAAGTTGTTAGTTGCCGGAATAACACAGGGAGTAACTGCCCAACGCGCATTAGGTTACGCCCAAGTGATTGCTCAAATTGAAGGAAAGGTCACAGAAGAAGAAGCGAAGGAAGAGACTAAGCGAGCCACCAGACAGTACGCACGTCGACAAGAGACCTGGTTCTCACGAGATGAGCGCATTACTTGGATTTCACCAACACAAAACGCACTCCAGCGCATACTTGAATCGATAAACTAACGGTAATGATCGCAACATATGGCCACGGTACCGAAAATGATTTTGTTCTCATTTTCGATCCAAAGGATG
>JBILJK010000100.1:0-3645 GCA_044377285.1 Candidatus Planktophila sp. | reverse complement strand
GCAATCTCTCTTGACCAATATTTTTTGCTTGAGTCAAGGCAAGAGCCATGCGTGCAAATGCAAGCGCCAACGTTGCGATCGCGGGAATCAAAGTAAATCGTGGGAAGTAATCAGGACGAATAGCGATGAGGGCCAACAACGTTGCACTTAGTGAAACTGAAATTGATATCAGAACTGGATTTATTCCCTCGCGGGCCTTGCTATCTATTCCGGGCTGCCAAAAGCTTTCGGCAATGAGTACAAGAGCTATAACCCAACCAGTGTCGAGCCATGAACCCATGAGATAACTCCCGTTAATGTTTTGCAACAGGTAAAGAAAATCTGTTAGCGCAAATACAGTTACCCCCAGGGTAAGCACCACTGCGCGCCTGGAGTAACCCTGCATTGAAACAGTCGCAATCACGACGCACACAAGAATTAGATCGGCGATCGGGTACATAATCGCAAAGAAAGTTTCACTTATGTTGCCATCAAAATGCGGAAGCACTGGTTTTGCCACTAGTGCTGAACATAGAGTGCTTAGCCCTAATCCAAATATTGAGGAATCCACAAGCTCAATAAGGGTCAGTGTTCGATTTGCAGCGAGTAGCCGCGGTAAGCCAACAATTGCAAGAGGGTAAAACAGTAAGTACAAAACCTTAGAAATTGTGTTTGAGACCGATTGGGAAGAAAAGTAGATTGCTGTGCTGGCAAGAGCGGAACCAAAGGCCCAAAACGCAACTGCAATTGCGATACTTGGCTTAGCAACTCTGTCGCTTATGTGTGGTGCGAAAGTTATCCCAATGATTACAGCTACTGGAACTAGGTTGTAAACAAATAACTCAGACCATTCTGTTGGAAACATCAGATGAAGAATCACATAGATAGTCAGCAAGCAGGTTCCTGAAAATCTGGCTACTCGCATGTTTTGAGGATAGGAAGATCAAAGCACTATTGAAATAGGGGAACCCATAGGCATGAAAAAACCCGCTACCGTGTTGGCAGCGGGTTTTTCAGTGAAGATCTAAAGTATTAGAGACCCTTTGTGCAAAATAGCTTTGCATTTTCGCGGGTGATACTTACATCTGCTGCAAGCTCCACAGGCTTGTTAACTGCTGCAAGCTTTGACGCTTCAAGGTTCTTGATTACTTGATCAATATTGCGAATCTTGCTTTCATAAGCACGTATTGCTGATGTCCATGAAGCTACTGCTCTTGTCATTAATAACTTATCTGCATCGGTTTTTGCAGCTGCAAGTTTGGCTTGAGCACCAGCGAGTCGGAGGGTTGTCGCGGCCACCTTCGCTTGAATCTCTACGCGGTTAGCAGTCTCTGTTGTGATTCCAAGTTGAATTACTGGAATTTGTGCAGCAAATTTGGCTGATGTTTCACGAGCAGTCTTCTCTGCCGCAAGTGTGGCATTACCTGCCGTCAAGCAATCAATGGTTAGCCATGTCAATTTTGTGCTTGATACAAGAGGGTTCTTCGCACACTTATATCTCACTGTACCTACCTTGGTAGTTGTTCCTGACTTTGTGCAAGCAACACCATTTGAAACCTTGGGTGCAGCATTGGCTGGAACAGCAACCATGACGCCGCCGGCGACAATTAGTGCTACTGATAAAGATGCGATTTTGCGAAGCATGAAAGAACCTTTCGTTGTAATAGAGGCCATAGTATCGATTTACTGCTTAAGGAAGACTGAAAACACGCCGAGAATCAGTAGGTATGACCGTTAAGTGCGTTGTTTTTTCCGCACATTCATTCCGACTTTTCTGACAATAGATCGAGGCAACCTTTTGATTACAAAGACCAAGAGTTGGTACTGCCAACCAGGAACCGATATCGCTTCACCCTTGAGCGCCTCACTCCAGGCCTTTGCAACCAACTCATCAGAATCCAGCCACAAAAAGCTGGGTAATCCCTTCATGGACATCCGACCACGTTGATGGAACTCGGTTCGAGTGAATCCAGGGCATAGGGCGCTGATTTTCACATTAGTGCCAGCTAGTTCGGTATGAAGAGACTCGGACAAGACAGTTAGATACGACTTTGAGGCGCTATACGTGCCACCGGCGATAAAACTGGCAACCGATGAAACATTGATGATCACTCCCTTGTTTCGTTGTTTCATCAAGGGAAGCGCCACATGCATCAGGCGCATAGGGGTTCGAACTAGAACGTCTAATAACTGTTGTTCGGCATCTAATTGTGAGACTGTGAAAGCCTTATTGATGCCAAACCCTGCATTATTGATCAATACATCGACATGATTGTTTGTGATGTATTGCTCGACAGCGTTGCAACCAAAATCTGTTGCAAGATCTGCCTGAATAATGTGGGTTTGGACATCGAACTTAGTCTGTAATTGTTCGGCACGTTCTTGCAAACGCGGCATATCGCGGGCAACTAAAACAATGTTGTAGTTATTTTCTGCCAACAATCGCGTGAAGCTTTCACCGATTCCCGAAGTTGCTCCTGTAACTAGCGCCCACGATGCCATTTATAACGCCAAACCTGCGGGATCTTCATCTCGAATATGCCAGCTACTGCCGTATGCCTCAATTAAATCTAAGAATGGCTTTGGTTCTAGCCATTCAGGACCAACAACACCAGCAGGCTTCCATGTGCCGTTTGCAATTAACTCCATCGCAATGACTGGATTGATGGCTGTCTGCCACACAACTGCTTGATCTCCATAATTTTTCATCGACCATTCATTGTCAACAACGTTATAGATGTAACACGCATATGGCTTGCCCTCTTTATTCAGTCCAGCAACATGAGCACCCGCGCAGGTTTTACCGTGCATAACGGGACCAATAGTTGCCGGATCAGGCAATAAGGATGCTAAGAAATCACGAGGCGCGATCTGCATTCCACGATAATTAATTTTTTCTTTGTTTGATAGACCAAGTGCGTGAATTGTTTTTAGCTTTTCAATAAAGTCATTACCAAGGCCGTATTTGAAGCTAACTTTTTTTGTTTTAACCTTTTGTGGGATTAAAACAACTTCTTCATGTTCCACATCAACACATTCAACCGGGCCGATACCTTCGGGGAAATCAAAGGTCACTCCACCAGTAAATGGTGCAACGGTATGCCAGCCTTCATTCCATATAAGTGGGGGATTTAGACATTCCTCGATGGTTGTCCAAATTGAAAATGAGGGAGCAAATTCATACCCATCGACAGTCAAGCTAGATCCATCCAAGATTGTCACAGCATCAATTTCATTGAACAGATAATCCTGTGCATAACGTGCAAAAATATCGCTCATACCAGGTTCAATACCGATACCAATAAGTGCGTAGTTGCCTTGGCTCAACCATTCACCATGTTGGGCAAATTGATCATCGCCTAACTTGACTCCAACTTTATTAAATGGATCCGTTGGGTGTGCAATTGAAAGCGACAACGCCATGTCAATGTAATTAACGCCCGCATTCTTTGCTGCATTAAAGATGTTCATCACAAAACGTGGATCAACTGCGTTGATCACAACATCAGGATTGACCTTTCGGATCAATCCCTCGAGAGCCGCCAGATCGCCGGCATCCACCTCCACTGATGTAAATCGTGGGTCTTGGATTTTCTGGGTGACAGCGTGCGCTTTTGAAGCATCGTAATCAGCGATAACTAACTCAGTGATAAATGACTTACGGGA
>JBILJK010000019.1:0-12640 GCA_044377285.1 Candidatus Planktophila sp. | reverse complement strand
CAGCACCATTGCTGGAGTTCATAACTAATCTCGCAATCTTCATACGCTAATGTCCACCTTTGGCATTCCAAACCTCGCTCCTGCATTAGAAGCGCAGTTGATTGGCCAAATGGCCGATGTTGAATCCTTACTGCGTAGCCACACTCGCAGCGAATACCCATTTGTTGATGAGACCGCCCATCATCTTGTTGCTGCCGGCGGCAAGCGATTACGCCCACTATTAACGCTTTTAACCGCTCAGTACGGGGATCCAACCCGCGATGGAATCATCGCTGCAGCTGTTGCCTGCGAAATTACCCACCTTGCAACCCTGTATCACGATGATGTTATGGATGAAGCACCGCTTCGTCGAGGAGTTGAAAGCGCCAACATGCGCTGGGGAAACACCATTGCAATTCTTACTGGTGATTTCTTATTTGCTAAATCATCTGATCTTTTAGCAGATCTTGGTCCTGCAGCAGTTCGCTTACAAGCACGAACATTTGAACGTTTAGTTATTGGCCAAATCATGGAAACACAAGGACCAAATCCAGGTCAGGATCCACTAGAACATTATTTAAAGGTTGTTGCTGACAAGACTGGCTCTTTAATTTCTGCATCTGCTAGATATGGTGGAATGATTTCTGGCGCACCTGCAGATGTAACAGACACAGTGACAGTGTTTGGTGAAAAGATTGGTGTTGCATTCCAGTTAGCAGATGATGTGATCGATATTGCAAGTGAATCAAATCAATCTGGCAAGACTCCAGGGACAGACCTTCGTGAAGGCGTTCCAACTCTTGTGACACTAAATGTTATGAAATCCACCGATCCGGCTGACGTTGATCTCAAGCACTTACTGAGTGCACCAATTGAAGACGAGCCAACTGTTCAGCAAGTGCTAGTTGCCTTACGTAATCACAAGGCGTTGGATGAAGCTCGTGAGCAGTTGCATCAAGTTGCAAAGCAAGCACGTGGAGCACTTGGCCCACTGCCAATCAATGATGCAACAAGTGCATTGATGTCGCTATGCGACGCTGTTATTGACCGATCTGCTTGATTTAATCAAGTCAAAAGCTAAAGTCATAAGCGCTGCCCAAATAATCAAGAACCCAATCCAACGAGCAGTTGGCATATTTTCATTTAACACCCAAACGCCGATAGAAAATTGAAGTGTGGGTGTTATGTATTGCAATAGCCCGATAGTTGTAAATGGAAGTCTATTAGTTGAGCCGTTGAACAATAGAAGTGGGATTGCAGTTACCGCCCCAGCGCTAATAAGTAGCGCCGTTAAGCCCCAACTTTGACCAAACTGACCGGTGCCCTGATTACCTATATAAATCAGGTATGCCAAGTAGAAGAAACTAGATATAAAGGTTTCAATCGCAAGTCCTTCAAGGGCTCCGAGTCCCAACTGCTTCTTAATCAGTCCATAGCTGCCCCATGAGACAGCCAGAGCTAATGCAATCCACGGTAGGCGACCATAATCGAAAGTTAAAATCAAGACCCCAAGAGTTGCAATTGAGACCGCTACCCACTGCAGTGGCCGCATTTTCTCTTTCAGGAAAACAACTCCAAATCCAATAATGATAAGTGGGTTGATGTAGTAACCCAAAGATGCTTCCACTACATGTTCATTATTTGTAGCCCAAATATACACAAGCCAGTTAATGGAGATTAAAAGGGATGAGAGAAATAGTTTCACCGCAACAGTTGGACGTTTCAGAGTTGCCAACGTTGATTTCAGAGCTTTAGTTGCCGCAAGAACTATGAAGCAAAAAACCAAAGTCCACACTGCACGGTGTGAAACAATTTCGAGTGCGCTAGCTGGTTCAAGCAATGGCCAGTACAACGGGAAAGCACCCCACAAAGAGTATGCACTGACTCCAAATAAAAGGCCGAGCTTGTTTTTACTCAATTATCTAAAGTTCGTAAATTGAACTGCAAAGTCCCAGCCACCATCTTTGACCATAGCCATTGTTTCCTGCAGATCGTCGCGGCTCTTTGATGTGACACGTAATTCATCGCCCTGAATCTGAGTCTTTACAGATTTTGGACCCTCATCACGAATCATCTTTGCAATCTTTTTGGCATTTTCAGTTGAAATGCCTTCCTTTAAAGGAGCGACAATTTTGTAGATCTTTCCTGATAATTGTGGTTCGCCCGCATCTAGGTGCTTCAAGGAAACGCCGCGCTTAATCATCTTGTCTTTCACAACATCTAGCGCTGCTTTTGCACGCTCTTCGGTACCTGCTTCAATCAATACTTTTTCACCTTCAAGTTCGATTTTTGAACCCGTGTTCTTGAAATCGAAGCGAGTCTCGATCTCTCGGACCGCCTGATTAATGGCGTTATCCAGTTCCATGCGGTCAATCTTGGAGGTTACGTCGAAACTGCTATCTGCTGCCATGGTGAGGCTCCTTCACTGGATAAAAGCGCGGTTTGTGCGCGCACGCGCCTAAGGTATCCTTTCCCTTCGCACTATCCATAATTGCCGCACTACTTGTTCGACCTTGGCGGGTTGCCCGAGCGGCCAATGGGAGGGGACTGTAAATCCCCCGGCTCTGCCTTCGAAGGTTCAAATCCTTCACCCGCCACCAGTTCGATTTTTCGTATCAATCAACAAATCAAATATTTATATGCCCTCTAGCTGCCTCCCGTAGCGGGATGGCCGGAAGCTATTGACACTAATTTAGTGCTAGCCCTTTGAAAACTTCTGAGCGCAGCCATTCTCACTTTGTATATTTGGGCTTGTTCCTATAGCCCCATCACTCTTGCCTATGTTGCAAAAGTGTATTCAACATTTGTGGAGAGTTTATGTTAAGAAATCTAACCTCTGGTTCCAAATATAGATCTAGCTTATTGCTTTTCATACTTACTCTTATTGTTGGTAGCATTGGAGCTCAGGCAACAGTTCGAATCAATACTGCATCAGGCGGATATCTCGTCTGCGTTAATTCAAAAACAAAGGTTGTCACTCACCCTGGAACATCAACTTGTCCTAAGGGAAGTAAGAAACTTGTTCTCGGCGCACAAGGAGTAGCAGGTGCCAATGGTTTAACCGGCGCTGCAGGAATATCTGGAAAAGATGGCGCAGCCGGAAAAGATGGAAAAACATTATGGAACGGCGTGAAAGATCCTGAGAACACATGGGGTGCACCAGGAGATATGTTTATTAATGCAACAACGAAAACGTTGTTTGGCCCTAAGAATCTTGATGGTACATGGCCCGCTGGAGTTTCAATGGTGGGACCACAAGGTGCGCAAGGTGCGCAAGGTCCAATTGGCCTACCAGGGTTAAATGGTTCGAGTGGCGGAAGTGGTCCTGCCGGAGCAACCGGAGCAACCGGAGCAACCGGAGCAACCGGAGCAACCGGAGCAACCGGAGCAACCGGAGCAACCGGAGCAAGTGGTGTAGCAGCCCCAATCGCGACGGGCGCCAACTGCATAGGTACCAAGTGCACCTACAAAATTGGTGACACCGGTCCCGGTGGTGGAATCATTTTCTTCGTTGACTACAACGATCAATATGCCGGGTTCAATTACTTGGAAGCAGCGCCCACTTCCTGTGAAAGTGCTTCGAGCGCTTGGTCCTCAGACACCACTCATTCACTTCTTGCCGTGAATGGCTGGGCTGCACGCGCTGTTGGTTCAGGTCAGGCAAATACAACCGCAATGTTAGCCAACGGGGATACGAGTTATAGTGCGGATACGAGTGGAGCAGCCTTCTATTCGAATGCCCTTGCTTCTGGAGTTCCAGTAGGTTGTGTGACGAGTAAAGATGACTGGTTCTTGGGTTCGATTGGCGAGATGAAATTGATGCATGACAATTTGCAAGGCCTTGGAGAGTTCAACGCGGTTCGTTATTGGTCCTCGACCGAGGACACCTTTAACAAACCCTGGAACCAGTCGTTCGGCGGTGGCAGCCAGTTCGCAGACCAATTTAAGACCGGGACCCTCCGCGTTCGGCCAGTGCGGGCTTTTTAGCTCCCCCTCTATTTACCTATTAAATCTTTAAGGGAGACTCTGGGACTGTAAATCCCCATACCTTCGAAGGTTCAAATCCTTCACCCGCCACCAGAAAGTGCTCATGTGAATGAGCGAGCGATTACTGCTTCTTAGCTGAAGCTCTTGCTGCGCGAGATAGGAATAACGCGAAAACAAGCGCCAAAACAATTCCAGTATTGACGCCCATTTCAATCAATGCGCGGTTGAAGTATTCGGTTGTCTTCTCTTTTTCCATAGTAAGAGATGCGCCAACTGTAAGGATGTGTCGAACTGCTGCGATGACACCAATAATTAGGAAGTTATCAAGCTGGAAAGCGCCATCGGTAAATCTCACAATAACGGTGCGCATGATTTCTAGAATAATGACAACAAAAAGAATGTCATTGATTCCTTGAATCATTCCAACAGGAAAGAATGGTCGGGTTTCAATCAATCTTTGCAAGCTATAGCCGGCGGCCAAGATTGAGACAATGAATAAAAGGATTCCAAGGAAGCCGTGCAAAACATCTTCTAGTTTGTCAATGAAAGTGACAGGGATTAATGACTCATCACTTTTAAGCAGACCTTTTACTGACTTGTACTTCATGGCTACCGTCCTTTATTGGCAATACGCAAGGGTAAAGCCAGATTTGGGCTGTGGCAAGAGAGCCAAGCCCAACCACTAAAAGTTGAGCGGGTTACCGTATTGGCCGACTAGAGCTTTCAAATTAACTTCATTTCGGTCTTGGTTCCCATTATTCCAAAGTCCAACTTCTTGGGTGCTCTCGATGTAATTGAGTGTGTCAAGCCCTGAAAGTCTGCGGATCAAAGTTCCTTTTCTCCGAGCTTGAAAGAACCACCATAAATCATCTGTGTTATGTGAAAGTTTTGTATACAAAGCAGCATCAGACGCATCTTCATGCATTGCTTTTGGAGGGAACAATGTTCCCGCACCTGTAGTCGGCATTAAATCTTTCGCTGGCCCTTCGCTGAAGTCATAGATCTTCTGCCAATCGCCAAATGGAAGCACTTCACCAGATTCACTTACAACTACCCGATGAACGCGTGCGGCAATGATTGCTGCTGGATATAGATAGTGGTTAATCATTAGGTGAAGGAACAAATCATTGTCATAATACAAATCATCATCGATTGTAATTATTGGAACATTGCCTTGCGCTTTAAGTGCTGGCATCAACTTTTTTCCTGACCCTAAATCTTCACAAGAAAAAATTTTGATTCCACCAGACTTCTCTAATTCTTTGATTGAATCTGGAAGAACGGCCAAGTCCGAATCGGCAATGAAGACATTGATTGCTTGCGGTTGTAAAATTTGTGTCTTTAGCGCTGCAAGCGATATCGCCAATGCATTAAATCGAGCGGGATGACTGGTGACAGAGACCTCGAACTTCCAATCTGGCTCCTTGCTTTGTATAAAAGGAAGGTACAGCAGCTGGTCACGATGCTTTGCGGATTTCGACTGAGCGATCAACATCTGCTCAAGCTCTTTAAATTTCTTATTGTTAGAGCTCTGCAACTTCGAGAGCTTGGTCCCAAGTTGACGCGACCCACGCACAAGGTACGTTAGGAGCAGTACAGAGAGAGCTGATAAGAAGGCAGCAAGGCTAATCATGATTGAAATCGTACTTGATGCATCTCCTTTTTACGTGCGATTTACTTGCAACTAGACACTTCCCATATTGATTATTAGCCTTTGCGGGTATCCATCCACCCAAAAGGAGCTAGCGTGAAAAAACGTCTTGGAATTTTCGCAGCAGTTGTAATTGCAGCTGCATTAACACTTACAGGCTGTTCATCATCTGATTCTGCAACATCTGAAAACGCATCATGTGCAAAGGCAGATCTTGCAACTGTCACTGATGGCAAGCTAACAATCGCTACAGGCGAACCTGCTTACTACCCATGGATCATCGATGATGCGCCAGAGACTGGAAATGGTTTTGAAGGCGCGGTTGCATATGCAGTTGCTAAGCAACTTGGTTTTGATGCAGCAGATGTTGCTTGGGTTCGAACTACATTTGATTCTGCTGTAACTCCTGGAGAAAAGAACTTTGACTTCAACTTGCAGCAGTTCTCGATTACAGAAGAGCGCAAGACAGCTGTTGATTTCTCTTCTCCTTACTACACGGCTCCACAAGCAATCGTTTCATTCAAGGGAAGCAAGATCGAAGGAAAGACAACTCTTGCAGAACTTAAGGATGCAAAGCTTGGCGCAGCAGTTGGAACTACATCGCTAGATGCAATTTCAAACCAGATCGGCTCAACACCTCAGGTGTTTAACGACAACGCTGCTGGTGTTTCTGCTCTTAAGAACAAGCAGATCGATGGCCTAGTTGTTGATCTACCAACTGCTTTCTACCTATCAGGTGTTGAAGTTCCAAACGGTCTAATCGTTGGACAGCTTCCATCAACTGGTGCCGGAGATCAATTCGGTCTCTTGCTAACAAAGGGCAGCAAGCTAACATCATGTGTATCTGGCGCAGTAGATGCGATCACTGCAGATGGCACATTGGCAGCGATCACAGACAAGTGGCTAGCAACTGATGCTGGCGCTCCTGTACTGAAGCCTTAATAGAAACTAAGAAGTAAACACGGTAGTTTGGCGACCATGTCAGAGAAGCAAAACTCTGCGTGGTCGCCGAGCTCACGTGAGATCCAACGTCGCCAATCCAGGCGCGCGATAAGCCGCAAGCAAGCAGGTATTGCTGCGGCTTCTTCTATTTTTGTACTTGGAACCCTGGCTCTAATTCTTGTTACATCACCTGGCTGGGAAACCGTTAAAACTACCTTCTTTGATATCGAGTATGGAAAAGAAGTATTTCCAACTGTTATCAAGGGCCTTTGGATCAATCTGCAGCTTACTTTTATTGGCGGCGCAGCAATCGGTGTCATTGCACTTGGCTTGGCATTACTACGAACCACTAAGTCTCCGGCACTAACTCCTTTTAGATTTCTGGCAACCGCATACGTTGATATTTTCCGCGGCGCTCCACTTATTCTGATTATTTTGTTAGTTGGTTTTGGTGTTCCGGCACTTGGCTTAAAGGGCGTTTCAAGCAATGTGATTTTCTTAGGAACGGTTGCTGTTGTTCTGACTTATTCTGCCTATGTTGCCGAAGTTATTCGAAGTGGAATTTTATCGATCCACCCAAGCCAGCGAGCTGCGGCTAGATCTTTGGGATTAACCTCAGGTCAAACGATGCGATTTGTTGTTTTGCCACAAGCAATTCGACGCGTCGTTCCACCGCTATTAAATGACTTTGTTTCACTTCTTAAAGACACAGGTTTAGTTTCAATTCTTGGTGTGACGGATGCGGTTCGTGCTGCACAGATCAATGCAAGCCGTACCTTTAATTACACCCCATATGTAGTTGCTGCAATTTTGTTCTTGCTGATTACTATTCCGATGACTCGTTATACAGATCGCGCCATCAGACAGCGCACCAGCGCTCAAAATTCAGAAGGTGCGATCTAATGAGTAATGTTTTAGAACTAGTCAATATACGCAAGTCCTTTGGAACCGAGCTTGTGTTAAATAATCTTTCATTAGTAGTTCCTGAACACACTGCTACTGCATTAATTGGAGCATCAGGTTCAGGTAAGTCCACATTACTTCGCTGCATAAATCTGCTGGAATCAATCGATGATGGGCGAATCTTCTTAGATGGGGATGAAATCTCTGATCCATTGGTTAATGTGGATGATGTACGTCGGCGTTTAGGAATGGTTTTTCAATCTTTTAACCTTTTCCCACACAAAACAGTTTTAGAAAACATCACCTTGTCCCCAATAAAGGTGCAGGGCAAGAGTAAAGATGAAGCGAACACAGCAGCTCTTGAATTGTTGAAGCGTTTTGATCTTTCAGATAAGGCTGATCAATATCCAGATCGCCTCAGCGGAGGACAGCAACAACGCGTTGCAATTATTCGATCATTAGCTGTAAATCCTCGCCTGTTACTGCTGGATGAGGTTACATCCGCCCTTGACCCGGTTTTGGTTAATGAGGTTTTAACGGCTGTTCGCGATCTAAAGAGTGATGGAATGACGATGGTCTTGGCAACACACGAGATGGGGTTTGCAACCCAGGTTGCTGATGAGGTCTGTTTCCTAGAATCTGGAAATATCATCGAGCGTGGAACCGCAGATCAAGTACTGCACAACCCTCAGAATCCAAAGACTCAAGAGTTTTTGAAGCGCGTGCATCAGGCTGGCCGGTTGTAACATCAGCGGTATGAGCGCATTTAATCAACGCCTGCAGCCGCTTCGCGAGTTAATGAAGGAGAAAGGTTTAGAGAGTTTTGTATTAAGACGCAATCCAAATTTGGCTTGGGCTATTGCTGGTCGTGCTCATGTGCCAACGACTATCGATATGGCGTGTTTTGACTTGATTATTACGCACGATTCAGCAACAGCCATTACTAACGTTGTAGAAGCTCCACGTTTAATCGCCGAAGAACTTCCTAGTGAGGTAACGGTGAAAACAATTAAGTGGTCTGAAGGACGTGATCCTCTTCTTCCAACGGGACCAAAGGTAGGAAGTGATCAATCAGGTGGCGACCGGATTGATCTAGCTACCGAAGTTGAGATCATTCGTGCATCTCTTATCAATTCGGACATCACTCGATTCAAAGAAATTTGTATTGACGCAGCAGTTGCATTAGGAAGTGCGATGAAGCAGGTCGAAAGTTCAGACCGAGAAATTGATGTTGCAGGATTAATCACACATTCCTTATGGCAAGCAGATTTGGAAATTGCATTTTTAGGTGTTGCTGGAGAAGATCGTGTTCATAAATTTAGGCACCCACTTCCAACAGATTCAGTCGTTGGCAATCGCGTGTCTGCATCTATCTGTGCAAAACGAAAGGGCTTAATTGCATCAGTTACTCGCATTGTTACTTTTGGTGAAGTAACTGATCAGATGGTTTCTGATTACACATCAATTTTTAAAGTTGAAGCTGCACTGTTTGATGCGACCGTTGCTGGGAAGCCATTCTCGGATCCAATTAATGCAGCAATAGCGGCATATCCCGCCCATGGGTTTGATGCGGATGAATGGACAAAACATCACCAGGGTGGGCCGACTGGGTTCTTACCTCGTGATTGGCCAGCTAACCAAGGTTCCACACGCTTGATCGCTGATAATCAGCCCATTGCATGGAATCCAACCGGCAAGGGGTGGAAAGCAGAAGACACAATTCTGGCAACTTCTTCTGGCATAAAAATGCTTTCAGTAGACCCAGAGTGGCCAGTTTTTGAAGTCAATGGTCGGAGTAGAGCATTCTTTCTGCAGAAATAGAGGGATTGTCAAACAATTTAAAGGAGCTTAAGTAGGCGAAACTACTTTTCCACCGAGGATAACTGTTTCAACTTCATTGTTTGAGTTAACGACTACAAAATTAGCGCGCTTGCCGATTTCGATACTTCCGACATTTTCCAGATTATAAATCTTGGCTGCATTACCTGAAAAGTAAGCCGCTGCATCGACAGGGCTTACTTCGAAGTTGTCCATTAAGAATTTAAATGCTTTTTTCATGGTCAAGGTACTTCCGGCTAACAAATCAGTGCCCTTTAAGTGTGCAACACCATTTTCGACTATGACAGAAACATTACCAAGAGTTAACTCGCCATCAGGCATACCTGCTGCAGAGATTGCATCCGTAACAGCAATCAATCTATCTTTTGCAACATCAAGCAAAAGTTGAATTGCATTCTTTTGGATGTGACTACCATCCAGAATAAACTCTAAATATATTTCTTTGTTGTAAAGAGATTCAAGAGCCAACGTGGACACTCGATGACTAATCGGCCTCATGCAACTATAAAAGTGTGTCACAACCCTGGCACCAGCACTGATCGCCGATAAAGTTTGTTCTGCGTTAGCATCGGTGTGTCCAAGCGCAACCGTGACTCCAAGAGATTCTAGTAGAGAAATTATCTCTATAGCTTGGTTGAGCTCGGGTGCAATAGTTACTGAAAGAAGTTTTTTATTTGATGCACCAAATAGCTTTTTTACTTCAGAGTGATCTGGTGTACGGAGTGACCCTGGATCATGCGCACCATTAAACTGAGTTGAAATCCAAGGTCCTTCTAAATGAATACCCGCAATAGTTGACAATGGTAATAGCGAACCTAATCGTCTTACTTGAGATTCTAAGGTCACGACATCTTCAGAAACCAAAGAAGCGAAGAGGGTAGTAGTTCCATTATCTAGATGAAATTTCGCAATAGATTCGATCTTTTTGGGATCTTCATCGGAGAAGAAAAAGCCTCCACCGCCATGACAATGGGTATCGATAAAGCCGGGCATGGCCAATGCTTCAAAATGCAAATCATCAAGAGGCTTTTCTACTCCCACATTGATTTCACAAATCACTTCAGATTCCACACTAATCTGAACCTGATAATTTATCTTTCCATCAAATACTGCAGATTCAAACCAAAACTTATCCACTGTTGGAAGCTTTCAATGCGCTCAATTTATCCGCGGTGAGTATCACATCGCTATGGTTTCTTAGAATTGAAACCGGGTAACTAACATCTATCTCTCCATGTACAAACTGATAAATAGCTTCCTGCTGTCTTGTTCCACCATCGCAAAACAGCCTTATCCTCTTGGAACTCAAAATGAGTTCCATGCCAATTGTGACCGCCATTGTTGGAAAGTTTTTAAACTCGCCACCTTTTGCGCGCAGAGCATTGATAACAAAAGTTTCGGGGGCTAGAACTACAATCCTACTTTTTGAAGCTGCGAACTCTTCTAGCGAAATTTTTCCATATCGACTTACCGGGGGTTCGTTAAATGCAATGTGGCCATGAACTCCAACTCCGCCATAGCAAACATCAATACCGCCGCGTGGTTTGAAGAATTTTTCAACACGTCCAATATCGAAAGGGTCGGGAACAACCCATTGAGCTGGCAAAGGTCGCAACTCCACATCAAGCAGATTAATGAAACCTTCAAAAACTGCCTGAAAACTTAAGGGGTTTTCGACAGGTATGGGCCGTCCTTGCCAATCCAGATATTCATCCATCAAAGATATAAAGACGTTGCGGAATGAGATCCTGTCCCGGTTACAAATCTCTGCAAGAATTGGGTACTGAGAGATAGGTCCAATCGGCAAGATTAAATTTAGGTTCTTTCCTTGCTCGTGTGCACGCTTGATTTCACCCGCAACGTCCTCCGCAAAGGCCTGATAGACGTCAATAGGCTCCTCTACAACTAGTAGCCGCGAACTCATCTGCTCTCCATTCTCGAGATCGTAGGCCAAATAAGGGAATTGCCTCTAAATTCCGACTGTAACGCTTTGGTAAACATACCCAGATGGGATTGACTTGAACAGGCGGCAATGGCACTCTCTGCCAAGAGGTCTTACCACTGGAGGTTTAATGAGCACTGTTGCTCTTGTCGCACTAGCGCGTCCTACCTTTGATCTTGCTCATGCGCAGGCAAATTTCGACAGTGCCAAAAAACTCATTAATGATTTAGGTGCGACAGTGGTCGGACCAGCACAGTTAGTGATGACAGTTGAAGATGTTGCCGCTGTAACCCTTCCTGAAGCCGACCTCCACATTTTGTTTATGGCTTCATTTTCCGATGCATCGCCAGCGGTAGAACTTCTAGGAAAAGTTAAGGGCCCTGTACTTGGTTGGTCAATGCGCGAACCTGGAGAGGTTGGCGAGCGACTAAAGTTGAATTCAATGTGCGGCGTAAACCTTGCAGCACACGCATTAATGAATGTCGGTCAATCAATTCGCCATATTCATGGAAACGCAGATGAGCCACAGGTGCGCGCTGCAATTAAAGATGCGCTCGCAGGAAAGATGCCAGAGGCAACAACTCCAGAAAATATCGTTGGTGAACTTGGTAGCGAGGCGGATGCACAAAAAGCTTTTGACTGGCTAAAAGGAAAGAAAATCGGCGCGGTAGGCGAAGCACCAATTGGGTTTACGCCCTGTGTTTATGACGCACAACAGATCCGCTCTCTCTTTGGCTTAGATATTCGCCAAATTTCAATCGATGACGCATTCGGAAAGATTTCAGAAGTTAAAGAAGAAGCTCGTGAATTGGCATATGCAGGAGCAGTGGCTGCACAGCCATCACTTGCATCGGTAAATGTGACTGAAGCGAAAAAAGTTTATGGGGTTGAAGTTGCTTTGGATAAGTGGCGCGAGGATGAATTGCTTGATGCAATTGCGATTCGTTGCTGGCCAGAGTTCCCAACTGATTTGGGGGCATGTATTTGTTCTTCATTAGGTCGCTTAGCTGATCGTGGAACTGTCACAACGTGTGAGCGCGATGTATTAGGCGCAGTAACAATGATGATGTGTGAAGCTCTTGGATCAGATGAAAACTATTTGGTTGACATCGTTGATCTAGACGCGGCCGAAGGCTTAGTACGTCTATGGCACTGCGGTTCTGCCGCAACAAAACTTGCAGCTGATCCAAAGAATGCAACCCAATCAACACACTGCAATCGCAAACTTGGCGTTGCAGGTAATTTTCCGCTCAAGACCGGACCAGTAACCCTGTTCCGTATTGATCGGGATGTAGATCCGAGCAATCGCACGGGTTTACGCATGGTTGTGAGCCGAGGGGAATCAATCCCAGCTCCCAATCACTTCCAAGGCAATACAGCAACGGTTATCACTCAAC
>JBILJK010000099.1:0-3747 GCA_044377285.1 Candidatus Planktophila sp. | reverse complement strand
CGCACCCGCATTGATAGTTTCAGATGCACAGATAAACAAGTTCATAACTATTTTTAGAAAGGTTATTGCTAATGCCAAGTAATGCCCAGTCAGTCTCGGCTCGTAGAGCTAAAGCGATCGCACTGATTCAATCTGGACTAGTGCACTCACAATCTGATCTCGTTGCACTTTTGAAAAAGTCGGGGTACAAAGTTACTCAAGCAACAGCTTCTCGAGATCTAGAAGAAATTGGTGCGGTGCGGGCTCGAAATAAGGATGGCGAAAGCACCTATCAAATACGCGGCACCGCCGATGCTGCGATTGTTCGCAGTACTCCTGTTCCATCCAAACTAATTTTATCCGTTGATCACAGTGCTAATTTGGCGGTCATTCATACTCCTCCGGGCGCAGCCCAGTTTTTAGCGAGTTCTTTGGATAATGCTGCGTTAACTGGGGTAATAGGTACCATCGCTGGAGACGACACGATTATCTTGGTATCCAAGAAAGCGACAGGTGGAGCCCATTTAGCGAAAGAATTGCTTGCTTACGCACAGACTGATGGGAAGAGGAAGTAATGGCTCTATGGGGCGGACGATTTGCGCAAGGAGCCGAGGAATCAGTCTTTGCTCTGTCCAGAAGCGTGCACTTTGATTGGCGCCTAGCTCCCTATGATCTGCGCTCATCAAAGGCGCATTGTGCAATTCTGGAGAAGAGCGGACTCATCGATTCTAAAGATGCCAATGCAATCGCACATGCCCTGACACAACTTTCAGCTGAGGTCGCATCAGGAAGTTTTGTGGCCATCGATTCAGATGAAGATGTTCATAGCGCTTTAGAGCGCGGTTTAACCGAAAAACTTGGAGCCATTGGCGGCGCTCTGCGTGCCGGTCGTTCTCGCAATGATCAAGTAACTACCGATCTAAGACTTTTCTCTATCGACCATATGTTGGAAATCGCCCGATTAATCACAGTGATGCAAACAGCCATTCTTGAAAAAGCATCTGAATATGTTAATGACGCTGCTCCTGGCTTCACACACATTCAACATGCTCAACCAGTTTCTTTTGGTCATGAATTAGCAAAGCATGCTCACGCTTTTGCGCGCGATTTAGATCGGATCGAAAATTGGTTAGCACGCACATCGGTCAGCTCTCTAGGTGCTGGAGCACTTGCCGGATCTTCTCTTGCCCTAGATCCAGCGTTTACTGCTAAGAACTTAGGCTTTACTGCGACATTTGCAAACAGTATCGATGCGGTTAGTGATCGGGATTATGTTGCCGAGGCTCTTTTCATTTGTGCAATGATCGGAAATCACCTTTCACGGATTGGCGAAGAGTGGACATTATGGGCTTCACAAGAATTCGCGTGGGCAAAAGTAGCTGATGCATATTCAACCGGTTCATCAATAATGCCTCAAAAGAAAAACCCTGACATGGCCGAACTAGCTCGCGGTAAATCAGGTCGGTTAGTTGGAAATCTGATGAGCGTTTTAACAATGCTCAAAGGTTTACCTTTTGCTTATAATCGCGATTTGCAAGAAGACAAAGAGCCTTTGTTCGACAGCATTGATACATTAATGCTAGTTCTACCTGCAGTGACAGGAATGATTGCAACTACCGATTTTGATCGAGAAAAAATGGCGCTTGCGGCTCCACAGGGCTTTTCTCTCGCAACTGAAATCGCAGACTATCTTGCACAAAAGAAAGTTCCATTTGCTCAAGCTCATGATGCAGCTGGACAGTGTGTACTTGTGTGTGAAACATCGGGACGCCAGTTGCATCAATTAACCGATGCGGAATTTCTACACATCCATCCACAGTTGGATGGGGGAGTGCGCGATGTCCTTACAGTTCATGGCGCAATCAATTCGCGTACAACTTCTGGCGGAACAGCCCCAGCACTTGTCGCTACTCAAATAAAAGATGCCTTAGCCGCCAATTCCAAAACCGAGAAAGAAATTGCCAGCAAGCACAGGGCATTTTCAGAGATGATGAGCGCATGAACCTGATTGAAGATCTTCGCTGGCGTGGATTATTAGCCCAGACAACTGATGAGGCAGCACTACTCGAGGCTTTGAAAAAGCCAACAACTCTCTACGTGGGCTTTGATCCAACTGCGCCATCACTTCATGCAGGAAACTTGGTTGTGCTTCTGGTGCTTCGTCGTTTTCAATTAGCAGGACATAATCCAATTGCTTTGGTTGGCGGTGCTACTGGATTAGTAGGTGATCCAAGCGGCAAGAGTGAAGAGAGAACTCTCAATAGCACCGAAATCGTTGAAGGCTGGGTTAGCCGCATCCGTAAACAAGTTTCTGCATTTCTTGATTTTGATGCTCCAAAGAATCCTGCAACAGTTGTCAATAACCTCGATTGGACATCACCGCTTAGTGCAATTGAATTCTTGCGTGATATCGGCAAACACTTCAGTGTTAATCAAATGCTTTCCAAAGATTCTGTATCAGTCCGACTTGAGGGCGGTGGGATTTCATACACCGAGTTTTCGTACCAAGTTTTACAGTCATATGATTTTCTAGAACTCTACCGACGCAACAATTGCACATTGCAGGTAGGCGGTTCTGATCAATGGGGAAATATCGTTGCTGGTTTGGATCTCATTCGTCGTGTCGAACAAGGAAGTGGACATGCACTAACCGTGCCTTTGTTGATGAAGGCCGATGGCACCAAGTTTGGCAAGACTGCAGGTGGCTCAGTGTGGCTAGACCCCGAAATGACTTCTCCTTATGCCTTCTTCCAGTTCTGGTTAAACAGTGATGATAAGGATGTCGTTAACTTCCTTAAAGTGTTTTCATTCAAGTCTCACGAAGAAATTACAGAACTTGAAAAATCACACAATGAGAATCCTGGTTTACGTGAAGCTCATCGAGCGCTGGCACGCGAATTAACTTCACTTGTTCATTCAGAAGAGACAACACAACGCGTGGAAGCTGCTGCACGCGCACTATTTGGTCAAGGTGAACTTTCCGAACTTGATGAATCAACACTTGCATCAGCACTTGCTGAACTACCACGCACATCCGTTTCATCAACAGAGGAAATTCCAACATGGGTGGATCTCCTAGCAGCAACTGGTGTTGTTGACTCGAAATCTGCTGCGCGCCGCATTGTTAAAGAGGGTGGCGCATATCTCAATAATGTGAAGATTTCTGGAGAAGATTTCAGACCCTCAAAATCTGACTTTTTATGCGGAAAATATGCGGTTTTGAGAAAAGGTAAGCGAGATCTAGCCGCAGTTGAATTAACCTAGATTCGCAAAAATACCCCTAAAACCCTAGCGGGCATGGATAATTTGCATTTTTGACAGTTCTACGATGGTGCCCTTGATGCATTCACCCCGATTTGACCGGTCTCTGGCTCCTATGTATAGTTACGCTCCTTGCTGGGAACGGACGATTTAGGCCGGACAGTAGGCGTCGAAGATCAAGTAATTGAGCTTCAGCCAGACCTAGTACCTCATTTAGGCCAGTTTGACCGAGCCTGCATGCATGCACTAAGTTTGGCGATCTGCCCTGAAAATTAGGAGAAATCCTGAAGCTCAGTGCGCATCCGTACCTTGAGAACTCAACAGCGTGCCATAAGTCAATGCCAATAGTGGCTTATTTCGTCATGCTTTTAATAGCGAAAAAACATTGTTTTACAGTGCTTTTTGATGCAATAACAACCACGGCAAATATATAAATACCTCAATGAGGTATAGCCATAAAAAGCTATACCCGTTGATTTCCTTTGGTATATAAATGACAAATTAAAC
>JBILJK010000018.1:0-12699 GCA_044377285.1 Candidatus Planktophila sp. | reverse complement strand
AGCTAGCAGTTCGATAGCTTCTTGCTGAATAAAAGTGGAGTCGACATCTAGCTGAACCAAGCGTTTGACGAATGACATCTGATTACAGATCCCTTACTGAAACTGTTGTTGCATCCTCAAATGACAATGACTTTAGGGCTATTTCCAGCGCATCTTTAGATACTCCGGAAATAGAGATAACAATTGAAACTGGGTTATCCGAACTCCTGGAAAAGCTTTCAATGTTTGCTCCAGATTCTGTAATTACCTGAGTCACAAGAGCCATGGCTTGCGGGAGCATTTTCTGAGACGTAATATGAACAGTAATTAGCCCACGTGCCATAGGGGATAAATGGGACTTACCAAAAACAGTAGCAATATCTACATCAAGTTCTGAGGCACATGAAGTGAGATCTTCTTCGATCGCATTCTGATGCGCAGGATTAGCACCAATTAGAACGGTCAAAATTAAGCGGTTGTGATTAACTACCTGTTCGACATCGATCACATGTATCGCAAATGGAGCTAGCGTTTCAAAGAGTGCTGCCGCAATCCCAGGCCTATCAACCCCAGTTAGAAGGATTAGCCCAGTGAACTGCTCTGTTTGCACGCTATTTTCTGTCATAAGAAGGCAAGGTTATCGTGAATCACTGCCGTTAAAGGCGAGGCTTTAACCCCTGTTCACTCACGAAAGCACTATCTTTTGCATCTATGAGTACCACCGTTTTGAGCCTTAATGATGTCTCTGTTCGCAGAGGCGATCGAGTAATTTTGGGCCCAATTAACTTCCAGATCATCCAAGGCGAACGCTGGGTCGTTTTAGGCCCGAATGGTGCAGGAAAATCAACTCTTTTGCAGATTCTTGCCACAAAAATCTTTCCAACACAGGGTGTTGTTCGTGTTCTAGATAAACAAATGGGAACGTTTGATCTCTTCGAATTACGTACACGAATTGGCTTATGTGGATCAATAATCGCCGAAGACATTCCATTTGATGAAATGGTCAAGGATGTTGTACTGACCGCGGCTTATGCAATAGTGGGACGTTGGAATGAAAATTATGATCTCTGGGACGAATCTCGAGCTATGGCATTACTGACGACATTTGGAGTCCGTGAATTGGGTGAACGCTTGTATGGAACGCTTAGCGAGGGTGAAAAAAAGCGGGTTCAGATTGCACGCGCCCTTATGACGGATCCAGAGCTGTTACTTCTTGATGAACCAGCAGCCGGATTAGATCTTGGTGGCCGTGAAGATCTGTTGCGTCGCTTTGCTAATTTTTCAGCTGATCCAGCCGCTCCGGCAACGATCCTTGTTACACACCACATAGAGGAAATCCCAGTTGGAAGTACGCATGCACTTTTGCTTAAGGATGGAGTTATCGCGGTATCCGGCCCGATTGATCAGGTCATAACTTCAGATCATGTATCTGCTGTTTTCGGAACGGCAATAACAGTTACACCAGAATCTGGTCGCTATTTTGCACGCGCAACTGTTTAATCAGCTACATCCTGATTGGAAAGATGTCCTTACCCCGTTCGCTGATTCAATTCGCAGCATCGAAAATGAAATAATCGGACTTGATATAACACCTAGATTTTCACATGTGTTCAGGTCACTCGGACATTCAATCAAGTCAACAAAGGTTGTTATTTTTGGTCAAGATCCATATCCAACCAAGGGTCATGCAGACGGCTTAGCATTTTCAGTAGACAAATCCGTTTCTCCATTACCCGCTTCTCTTCGCAACATCTTTACGGAATTGTCCTCAGATTGTGGCGTAATAAGAACGCATGGGGATTTATCAGATTGGTTCGACCAAGGAGTTATGTTGCCTAATCGGATTCTGACAACGCATACGGGTTCTAAACTTGCGCACTCCGAAATTGGATGGAAAGAGATAACGGATGCTGTCGCTAAAGAGTTAGGGAAGCATCAAATAGTTGCAGTGCTGTGGGGCAAGACTGCGGGGGAGTTGTCTAGCAACTTCCAAGAAAGCTTGACGATTGAATCAGCTCATCCAAGTCCGTTATCGGCCTACCGAGGGTTCTTTGGTTCAAAGCCATTTTCGCGATGCAACGACATTTTGAATTCCATTGGCAAATCGCCCATACAATGGTGATCCTAAACTCTTAAAAGAAAAAGGCCCCCGGTTTCCCGAGGGCCTTTCATCTTTAAACTTTCTAGCCGACCCAAGCATTTATTGGAGAGGACAAGAAATAGATCATAAACAGACCTGAAACAAGGAGTAGAAGTGGATGAACTTCTTTTCCACGTCCTTGTACAAGGCGAATCACTACGTGTGTAATGAAACCTGCACCGATACCTACTGAGATGTTATAGGTAAATGGCATCAAGATAATTGTTAAGAATGCAGGAATACCAATTCCAAGATCATCCCAATCAATTTTTTTGATCTGTGACATCATCAAGAATCCAACGATGATCAATGCGGGAGTTGCTGCCTCATAAGGAATGATTGCAACCAATGGAGCCAAGAAGGTTGTTAGCAAGAATGCGATTCCTGTAACGATTGAAGCAAGGCCTGTTCGTGCGCCTTCTCCAACACCAGCAGCGGACTCGATGTAGCTAGTATTTGAAGAGATACCAGCAGCACCACCTGCAGCAGCTGCCACAGAGTCAACCAACAAGATCTTCTGGATGTTGTCAACATTGCCATCTTTGTCTGCAAGTCCAGATTCATGTCCAATAGCTGTCACTGTTCCGACAGTATCGAAGAAGTCAGAGAGCAGAAGGGTAAATAGAAGAAGTATCGCTGCAATTAAAGAGACATTATCAAGAGTGAAAGCACCAAAGAGATCAAACTGTCCGGTGAAATCAAACTTAGGAACAGCAACGATATCTGTTGGAACTGCAGGAATACCTAGCTGCCAACCGCCATCAACGATGGTTGGTGGATTTCCTGGAGTGAAATTAGGTTTGATGTTAAACGCCTGCTGGATACCGATCGCTAATGCAGTTGCTGAAGCGATTCCAATAAGAATCGCTCCCTTAACCTTGCGAACCATCAAAGCCATGATAAGAAGTGTTCCGAATACGAATACAACTGTTGGCCAACCAACGAGATTTCCGTTAACTCCTAGACCCACTGGGACAGGCCCAGCAGCGGTACGTCGAACGAAACCTGCATCGACTAATCCAATAAGAGCGATAAACAGACCGATTCCAACAGAGATTGCAATCTTGATCTGTGCAGGAACTGCCTTGAACACTGCAACTCGGAATCCGGTCAACACTAGAATAAGAATAATCAGACCTTCCAGAACAACGAGGCCCATTGCAGCTGCCCATGTCATCTGTGAAGCGATTCCGACCGCTACGAATGTGTTAAGTCCCAAACCAGTCGCCAATGCGAGCGGATAGTTCGCAACAGAACCCATCAAGATCGTTAACACGCCTGCAACGAGTGCAGTTGTGGCAGCGACCATCGCTGGAGCTGGTGCATCTCCTCCGAAGAGGAATTGACCATTTACATCTGGGGAATACGCCAAGATAATCGGATTGAGGGCCACGATGTATGCCATCGTGAAGAAAGTTACTAATCCGCCTCGTACTTCTTGGGCTATTGAAGAGCCACGTTCTGAGATTTTAAAATATGAGTCCAGCATGAATGATGCCTTTCTAATTTTGTTAACGGGGGTGTTTGCGACCCCGTGTGCGAAAGGGCGCACAGCCCTGGGAAGATGTTCTGAGTCTACGTGCTACTTGGAGGTAACTCTTGAAACGACTCCCAGTGAAATGGCTATCGATTGCCCGATCAAGGTCGCAAACAAGAGCGTTCCTAGCCCCACGGTTCCGCCAAGAAGCCATCCAGCAATCAAAACAGTGCCTTCGATACCTAATCTAACCCGACCGATTCGGACACCCGTTTTATTGTGCAGAGCGGTCATCAAGCCGTCACGAGGTCCAGGACCTAACCCACATGTTATGTACAAGCTTGATCCAATACCGACCATGGCGATTCCTAATAAGCAATATGCAATACCAATCGGATAAGAGTTTTGTGCGGGAAAAATTGTGACACCAACTTGTATAGCAATTGCAATCAATGCGATGTTAGACAAAGTACCGAAGCCAGGTTTTTCTTTGAGCGGAATCCAAAGAAGTAGTACCAGGCTGCTGATTGCAAATGTTGACCAACCCATAGTTATGTCTAAGCGATTTGAAATTCCCTGTGCCAAAACAGACCACGGGGCGTTCCCAATTTCACTCTGAATCAGCAAGGAGTCACCTAGCCCGAAAATGAACAATCCAAAAAACAGGACAAATGTTCGAAGTGGAGATAGATCCCATCTAGATGAGGCTGTCCACGATGTAAGGGGAACTGTCTTATGTGGACGTAAGAATTCTAAGAAGGGGTTAGACATTGCATGAGTATAATCAGAATATGTTTCCTGGCGTCGGCACAATCATTAATATTGTGACAATTATTTCTGGAGCATCCCTTGGCGTTCTAGTAGGTACACGAATGAACACCCGTACTAGAACACTTCTCACAGATGTACTGGGTTTAGTTACACTGCTAGGTGCTGGGTCTGCGTTGATTCCATTGTGGTCAGATCGATATGTTGATGCATTACCAAAGGGTTGGACGCTTCTAGTAGTTCTTGGTTCGCTTTTAATTGGTGGATTAATTGGATCAGCTCTTAAACTTGAGGATCGTTTAGATACTCTTGGAGAAACACTCCGCATCAAATTCAAAGCTTCGAGTGATTCGCCATTTGTCGAAGGTTTTGTTGCTGCGTCCTTGCTCTTTGCAATTGGGCCACTAGCGATTCTAGGAAGTATCAGCGACGGCATGGGTACAGGAATCGACCAGTTAATTCTAAAAAGCACCTTGGACTTTTTTGCCGCTATGGCGTTTGCGACTTCTTTGGGTTGGGGAGTGGCTGTTTCAGCGATTCCAGTCGGAATTTATCAAGGTGTATGGACTGTAATTGGTTTTGGATTAGGTGAAATTCTCTCTGGTTATCAAGTAGATGCCATGACCATTGTTGGCGGACTAATGCTTGTATGCATCTCTTTCCGATTGTTGAACATCAAGAATGTTGCAGTAGGTAATCTCTTGCCTGCTTTGGCTGTCGCGCCTTTGCTGGCTTTGGCTGTGCATTCGTTGTAAAAGCTTTATTCCTTGAAAGGTAAAGGGATTGATGAGGTGTGGGCAGCGCCGGAAACACGGGCGGTAACTTGGCGCATGTGATGTCTGCGGCACAACACTTCATAGGCAACATCGGCACCTGTTGATACATCCCCAACTACGACTTGTTCGCCTTCGACAACCATAACTCCACCTACCGTGCGTGCATTATGCGTTGCACGCGAACCACACCAACACAGCGCCTCAACCTGCAATGTATTGACGCGGTCTGCCAACTCCACTAAACGAGCAGAGCCCGGAAACAACTTTGTACGAAAATCTGCCAGAATTCCAAAAGCATAAACATCAATGCTCAATCCATCCACGATGCGTGCCAGTTGCTCGATTTGATTGCTCTCATAGAATTGAGCTTCGTCGCAGATAATGTAATCAATGCGCTCACCCATGGACAACTGATCCACCACTAATTTATGCAAGTCCATGGAAGGAATAACTTCTATTGCTGGACTCGATAGTCCAAGGCGACTGGATATAACCCCAGTACCAGCACGATCGTTGTTCGTGAAAATTAATCCGGTGCGACCACGACTTTGGTGGTTATGAGCAGTTTGCAATGCGAGCGTAGATTTACCACTATCCATAGTTCCGCAGTAGTAAATGAGTTCGGCCATGTCTATATCTTGCCATAATGACTACTCATAATCGCAATGACAGAGCCTTTGACAATTCTTCATAAAGTTGCAACGCCATGTCTACAGAGATATGGCTCCCATCTCGATAGGCAACAGTTTTGCCTATGACAACCGGACAGGTTTTGGTACAAAGCCAGGAGGTTGGGTCAATAAATGAGAAACTTGGAATGCTCCATACTGGACTGAACTCAACTTTTGAACACTCTGAAATACTGTTTCGGGATAGGCATTCTGGAACATTCACCATCGGATTTGGAGTATCTCCAAGGTAGATTTGCAAAGTATCATTATCTTTCAAATCTTCTTGTAATCTGGACATCCCGACTTTCCACCAATCCTCAGAATTAGTTACATTTGACGGTGGTTTAAAATGTTGAAAGCCACTCATTATGACGGCTACTGGTGAAATCTCTTCTATTCTTTTGACAATTGATTGTCGCCATTTGTTACATTCCGAGTTCCTGAATCCGTCTCGATTCGGCAACTCAACTTTGACGGCTGGACAAGCAGATTTGGTGTAGCTATACAACTGGTATCCCTTGGCTTGTGCGAAGATCTCCAGGGCCGGAAACCATTGAGCTGCATGCGAGTCTCCAAAAAGAACCAGACTCTTCTTTGATTGCATATCTCCATACAGGCATGAAGGTGATTTCGATTCACCATGCTTAACATGACATCCATCTGAATTGATTGACGGTTTGCGAATAGTTTTTTCGAAATCGAAAGAAAATGACGAGTTCTTAACATTTATCTGTGAATTGTTCGTGGATGATATCAAGAGGGAAATAAGGATTGCCGACAGGATCGACAGAAAGAGAAGTGCAGCCGCGTGAACTCCACTTAAAGGCATTCTGCGTGGAGGATTTTCAATATATTTAGTTGTCAGATAGGCAAACGTGATGGTCAGAACTATGCATCCAAGCAATTCAATAATCGTGAGTTCACGTCCCAAGAAAAGTACTGGCACCACCAAAATGGGCCAGTGCCATAGATAAGTTGAGTAGGAGATATCACCGAGCCAGCAAGCCACCTTTGAACCAAAGAAGGAACGCAATGTGCGCGGCCACGAGTTCACACTGAGTAGCAGCAAGCATGTGCCAGCAACCGGAAGTAAGGCTTTATAGCCAGGGAAGCGATCCTGATCATCTAAATAGAACGCAGAAAGGAGCAATATTCCTAATCCGAGATATGGCGCTAACTTCGAAGATATAGCTGAAAGCTTGGTGGCATGCAGGGCGATCAGAGAACCTGCAGCTAATTCCCATGCACGTGTAGGGAGTGAATAGAAAGACCAAACGGGGTAAAGATGTGTCCCGACAACTGAGGCTAACAACGAAAGAACCCCGAGAAGCAATACGCCTCTCTTTATCCCTAATGCTTTTGTCTTGTAGAAGATCAACAGCAAGAATGGCCAAACAAAATAAAACTGTTCCTCTATGGCTAACGACCAATAATGCAAAAATACCGAGGGCTGTGCATCAAGGTTTTGGTAATCATTATTCCAATGAGCAAAGAGAAAATTCGAGGTGTATGTATTTGCAGCTAGAAACTCTTTAGCCAGCTGGGTTCGAAGTGAAGGAGACACGACAAAAAATGTGAAGACAACTGTTACAACAGAAACGAAGAAGGATGCAGGTAGAAGTCTTAGAATGCGGCGTTTGTAGAAAGCTCTGAATTTAAAAAGCCCTTCATGTTCGATTTCTCTAACGATTAAGTTCGTGATCAGGAATCCGGAGATTACATAAAAAATGTCGACTCCGATATATCCGCCACTAATAAAGCGTGCATGGTAGAAAACGACTATTAAAGCGGCTAACGCCCGAAGACCTTGTATCTGTGGGAGGCGCACTCTTAAGAAACTATCAAGGAAGTTATCGGAATACCTGGATACTTCTCTGAAAGTGATGCTCTACCTTCAAGTCCGTCTATTTCCAGCAAGGCCAAAACATGAACTACTTCCGCACCCAATCGGTGCATCAATTCAATAGCCGCTCCAATAGTCCCACCGGTGGCTAAAACATCGTCAATAAGTAGAACTTTGGTACCTGGCGTGATGGCATCGCTGTGTACTTCCAAGGTATCGGTTCCATATTCAAGTCCATATGACTCCGAGATTGTAATGTGGGGGAGTTTTCCCGCTTTACGAATCGGCACGAAACCACTGTGTAATTGGTTAGCGACCGCCGAAGCAAAGATGAATCCACGAGCTTCGATCCCTGCAATTACAGTTGAAGAATCGGCGTAAGTGGCAAACTTTTCAGTTACCGCAATGAATGCTTCAGCGTTCGCAAGAAGAGGGGTGATGTCTTGGAACCTGATCCCAGGTTTTGGGTAATCAGGTATTTCGCGGATCAGTGTCAAAGCATCATCAAGATTCATGTGTCCGAGAGGGGACTTGAACCCCTAATCCCTTGCGGGAACTAACACCTCAAGCTAGCGCGTCTGCCAATTCCGCCACCCGGACTAAGTGTTCGGCAAGAATAGCAATTGGGTGCGAGAATAGCGAAATGACCACTACGACACACTCACAACTCGAACTCGAAACAATCCGTATTTGCCAAGAGTTGATCCGAATTCCTAGCGTTAATTTTGGTGAAGGAAAAGGCGATGAGAAAGATGTTGCGGCCCATGTTGTTGCCTTGTTGAAAGAGGTTGGCATTGAGTCACAAACTTATGAATCCGCACCAGGTCGCTGTAACGTCATAGCTCGAATCAAAGGTTCTAATTCGAACCGTCCCGGTTTAGTTGTTCACGGTCACCTAGATGTTGTTCCAGTAAATGCTGCAGATTGGTCTGTTGATCCATTCTCTGGTGAAATCAAAGATGGATTTATTTGGGGACGTGGAGCTGTCGACATGAAGAATATGGATGCAATGATTATTGCAACCGTTCGTGATTGGGCCCGCACTGGTTATGTTCCAGAACGTGACATCGTCTTAGCTTTCTTTGCCGACGAAGAAGCTGGTAGCAATTTTGGTTCCCATTACATGGTAAAAAACCATCCTGAAGTTTTTGCTGGTTGTACTGAAGCAGTATCAGAAGTTGGTGGCTTCTCGGTGACCGTTGCTGGTGGTAAGCGTTTGTATCTGATCGAAACTGCAGAAAAGGGAATTCATTGGATGCGACTAACGGCAAATGGTCGTGCAGGCCATGGCTCTATGATTAACGAAGAAAATGCAGTAACTCGCTTGGCTGAGGCTGTCACAAAGATCGGTCAATATGAGTGGCCTCAGCGCTATAGCAAAACAGTTAAAGCATTCTTTAAACGAATTGCGGAGGAAACTGGGAAGCCCTACACCGAGGATGATTTGCGACCTTTGCTCAACGAGATTGGGTTCGCGTCAACCATGATTGGGGCAACTTTGCAGAACACTGCGAACCCAACGATGCTTGAAGCTGGATATAAAGCAAATGTGATTCCTGGTTCGGCTAGTGCAGTTGTTGATGGACGCTTCATTCCTGGTTTTGAAGATGAGCTCAATGCAACAATCAAGTCGTTGGTTGGAGAGCACGTCACAGTTGAGACAATCACTCGTGACAAAGCTCTGGAATTTCCTTTTGAGGGTGATCTAGTTGAAGCAATGTGCAACGCATTGATTAAAGAAGATGCTGTAGCGATACCTGTTCCCTATGTTATGAGTGGTGGAACAGACAATAAAGCTTTGGCCGATCTTGGAATTATTGGTTATGGCTTCTCGCCGCTAAAGTTGGATGCAGATTTCAATTTTACGGCGATGTTCCATGGTGTAGATGAACGAGTTCCAGTGGATGGTTTGACCTTTGGAGCCCGTGTTCTAAAAGAGTTTTTAGAAAACGCCTAAGCACTCACATCGCTTAAGGCTTTACGGACAATCTCTGGCAAGGATATTTCTTCACTCTTTAGCACGCCTCTTAACTGCGCTCCGGTACGAGCTCCGATAAGAGATGTCGTGACCCCAGGTGCGTCTCGAACCCAAGCGAGTGCAACTTCTAATGGTGAATAGCCCAATCCTTCGGCCGCTACCGCGACAGCTTCTACAATTCGTGAGGAACGATTATCCAAATACGGCTCGATATGTTTTGCAAAGTGCGGAGCAGCCCCGCGCGAATCACTAGGTACACCTTTTCGATATTTGCCTGTTAAGACACCTCTTGCTAACGGTGCCCACGCTAAAAATCCAACTCCGCATTCTTGAGCAGCATCCAAAATTTCAACTTCAACACTGCGATTTAGTAATGAGTATTCATTCTGGACTGTTGTCAGCGGCGCTTTCATGGAATTAGATTGTTGTTTTGTTGCGGCGATTGCGATTTGCCACCCACAGTAATTACTGATTCCAACGTAACGAGCTCTTCCAGTCGTATACGCATAATCCAACGCAGATAAGGTGTCGTCCAATGGTGTTGCATCATCCCAGGCATGAATTTGCCAGATATCTACGAAATCAGAGCCCAATCGAGCGAGAGAACGATCCAGTTCTGCAATTAATGAATGCCTGGTTGCATCAACACTTCTAACACCGTCGGTAAATCCAATTCCAGCTTTAGTAGCGATGATCACTTCATCGCGGTTAAACAAAGTGCCTATCAGTCCACCGATAACTCGCTCGCTGTCACCATCACCATAGGTAGAAGCGGTATCAATAAAATTTCCACCAGCATCCAAAAATGCACGACATTGGTCGGCTGCCTCTATTTCATCTGTATCACGGCCCCAGGTCATGGTTCCTAGGCCCAGACGAGAAAGGGCCAAACCACTCGTACCTGCTCTACGTCTTTCCATGACCCGACCCTAGCAATAGCAAGGTGCAAAAGCTGCGATAGCCTTTGATTCATGCGATTGGTTTTGATCAGACATGCACATTCTGAAGCAAATGCTGCCGGGATACTTTCTGGCCGACTACCTAATGTCCACCTTTCTGAAAAAGGTGTTGCGCAATCTGAAGATTTAGCCGTGCGGTTAGGTAATTTTCCTGTATCTAGTCTTCGAATAAGTCCAATGGAAAGATGTTTTGAGACAATTTCTCCATGGATTAATTCCATTGTTCTTCCTAACAATCCTTCATTCCAGCCATTCATCGATGAGGAATTGACCGAGGTTGATTACGGCACATGGAGTGGCAAGAAACTTGCAATGTTAAGCAAGAATAAATTGTGGAAAACAGTTCAGGAGTCGCCCAGTCGCATGTACTTCCCGCAAGGAGAAGGCATAGCGCAGATGCAATCACGCGCCATGCAGTCAGTGCATGAAGCAGTTTCTGCGAAAGGTAAAGGTGCCGCAGTTCTTGTCAGTCACGGAGATGTCATAAAGTCCATAGTTGCCTCAGCTCTTGGCATGCACTTGGATGAGTTTCAGAGAATTGTTATCGACCCTGCTTCTATTTCGATACTAGATTATTCGACGACTAAACCAAGAACCCTCTTATTAAATGATTCGCGATCAGTTGTAACTGACCTGCTAATCGCTCCAAAGCGAGCTAAGAACCTACTTGGTGGTGGATCTGGGCGATGAGGCATGTGTTTTCACGTCCAGAGCGCTTTGTCACTGGAACAGTTGGAGAGCCGGGGGAGCGCGCCTTTTATCTTCAGGTTCGTAACTCATCACAGCTTTTGTCAGTAGCAGTTGAGAAAGCTCAGGTTCAAGCAATCACTACACGGCTCGATGTGATGATTGCTGAGATTCGCAAAGTTAATCCTCTAATTACTATTGAAAAGTTTCCGATTGATGATGCGCCTTTGGAATCACCTGTTGATTCTGAGTTTCAAGTCGGTGCTATGTCATTGGCGTGGGATGAAGAAACCTCTCTCATTTGTATCGAACTATATGAACTTGAAGAGGATGAAGAAGAATCAGATGGTGAAGTTGCGGAAGTCAACATAACCATTGGAATGGCTGCTGCATTCTCCACGCGGTCAAAGGCAGTTGTGAATGCGGGGCGGTTGCCCTGTCCTTTCTGCGGAATTCCAATTGATCCACGAGGCCATCTGTGTCCGAGGGCCAATGGCTACAGACGCTAATTCTCTGATTCTTTCAACGGGCGAGCTGGTTGTAACAGGTCGCTTAGTGGATGCATCTAATGCAACTTTGTATGCAAGTACAACCCTGCAAGAACAATCAGTTACGTGTATATATAAACCGATTGCTGGTGAGCGACCGCTATGGGATTTTTCCGACGGATGTCTGGCTCATAGAGAATATGCCTCATATTTACTCAGTGATCACTTGGGTTTCAACCTGGTTCCGTTAACTATTCTGCGCGATGGTCCATATGGTTTTGGAATGGTCCAACAATGGATTGATATCGATGAGTCCATCGATCTAGGATCATTCTTTAGTACTGATCACCCACAACTGCGTTCCATGGCACTTTTTGATGCGATCATAAATAACACTGATCGCAAGATCGGTCACTTACTACCGGTGAATGATAAAACTGTATTTGGTTGCGATCACGGCGTTACATTTCACCCCGAAGACAAGTTGCGAACAGTATTGTGGCAATGGGCTAATGAGCCGTTTTCTGATGCGGAAATTTTGTTGCTGCACAATGCTCAATCTGAACTTGCTGGTGAATTAGGGAACATGTTGGCTCCGCTTCTAACCCAGATTGAGATTGAACAGACTGCGCACAGAGTTTCAAGGTTATTGAATGAAGGTACTTTCCCATTGCCAAATCCAGACTGGCCCGCAGTGCCGTGGCCGGCATTCTAATTACCGATTACGATACATCCATGAAATCTTGGAGTGAAGTAGCGATTCCTCGCATCGATTCCTCGCTAGATTTTCCTTCGTTACAACTAACAAATTCCGCTTCAAGCGTTAAAGAGATCGTCAAGCGCAAACCCCTGTACCGCATGTATGTCTGTGGGATAACGCCATACGATGCGACACATCTTGGTCACGCTGCTACCTATTTGACCTTCGACTTA
>JBILJK010000098.1:0-3766 GCA_044377285.1 Candidatus Planktophila sp. | reverse complement strand
GATTGTGCCTTCGATTGCTGCTAGAAAATCTTCAGCTGATCCGATGTCATTTACTGCAATTTGTGGTGTAGACAATTGTGCTCCGTAGGGATAGAAAGTAGTAGTTCCCGCTTTTGCGGCTGGAGGGCAAGGGTACGGTTTGCACGCTCACAAGAGCAAATCCATGTTGAATATTGAGCGTAATCGCTACACTAAGTAATGATATGAATCGATATAAAGAGCTATTTGCCTTTCCTCAGGTTATTCGACTTGGCTTGAGCGCATTTCCGGCTCGTTTGGCCTATTCAATGATCGGGCTTGGAATATTTTTTAAGACAGAGCAAGAAACAGGTTCGATCGCTATTGCAGGTTTTGCCATTGGTTTAAATTCTCTTGCCGGATCACTAACGGCTGGGATACGTGGATCAGTAATGGATCGATTTGGTCAAAAGTGGCCTATTCGTATTTTGGTTCCGATGTACTCCGCACTGATTCTCTTGCTCAACACAATGGAAACCCGACAATCAATTTTAATCACAGCATTTATTTTGGGTATTACTGCTCCCCCAATCAACTTATCTGTTCGTCCATTATGGAAGGACATCGTTCCAGATTCATATCTTCGTACCGCATATGCATTTGATTCATCAATGATGAGCTCGACATCTGTGATTGGTCCGGTCGTCATTACTGCCCTTTCGCTATCTTCTCGCTCAGAATTTGGTTTGGGAACCGTGGCCGCATTGATGTTCATTGGTGGCGTAGCGCTCTCATTAACCCCCGCATCACGTGATTGGGTTCCAGAAAAGAAGAAGAAGAATCAGCAAAAATTGTGGCGGGATCGTGCGATTCAATTGTTGATGTTCGAAGGTTGTTTCATTGGATTTGGGTGGGGTGTTTTTGATGTTGCTGTTCCAGCCTTTGCGACCCAAGAAGGAGTCCAAAACCGCGTTGCTTGGATATTTGCATCTTTTGGTGCAGCCACAGTCATTGGCGGATTGTTAGGTGGTTTAGTTTCGAAAAAATTAGCCCCACTTTCGGCTTTGCGTCGCGCTTATCTATTTTGGCTCATCGCATGTATTCCAGTTGCATTTACATATCCTGATTGGACCATGGCGCTTATGGGTGCGTGCATCGGTTTCTTGGGTGGCGCAGTGCAAGTCTTTTACTTTGAAGTTATGGAAGCGGTACGACCTCAAGGTTCACAGACAGCATCCCTTGGTTGGATCTGGAGTGTCGAAGGATCCTTTATGGCGTTAGGCGCTGCAGTTGGTGGAGTAGTTTCTGAAACTTTCTCACCTCGCATTGGTTTAGGAATGTTGCCAATAATGATTTTTATAGGATTACTAATTTTGACTATTGGGCGAGGACGCTTGAGCGCTGCCAATGATATTCCAACGGATGAAGAAGACCTTCAAGCAATGAAGAATATTTCAAACGAGGTTAGATAATTAGTGAGCTGCTTCGTGCCAGGTAAGGCCTAAACCAGCATTTACATCTAATGGCGCTTTAAGTGGATAAGCAGCACCCATTTCACGTTTTACCAATTCGCTGATTATTTCCTCTTCACCTGAAACCACTTCCAGAATCAACTCATCATGAATCTGCAACAGCAGCCGCGACTTTAGCTTTTCCTTTTCAATTGCAACCTGCACATTGAGCATTGCCAATTTAATAATGTCAGCCGCCGAACCCTGTATTGGCGCATTAAGTGCCATACGTTCTGCGATTTCGCGGCGTTGACGGTTGTCATGCATCAGGTCAGGCAGATATCTGCGTCGCCCCATAATGGTTTCGGTGTAACCAACCTTGCGTGCTTGTTCAACAACGACCTGCAGGTAATCACGAATTCCACCAAAGCGTTCGAAGTATGTGTCCATCAACTGTTGAGCCGCAGGTGGTGAAATGTCTAGCTGTATCGCTAAACCATAGGAAGAAAGCCCGTAGGCAAGTCCGTATGACATTGCCTTCATTTGCCGGCGCATTTCGGGATCTACTTCAGCTGCCTTCACGCCAAAGACAAGTCCAGCAACTGTTGCATGCAAATCTTCACCTGATGCAAATGCTGCTAACAATTTTTCATCATGCGACAAGTGAGCCATGATTCGCATTTCGATCTGGCTGTAATCAGCAGTTAGTAAAGATACATAACCCTTTCCAACTGTGAAGCAATCACGGATTTTTCGACCTTCTTCAGTGCGCACTGGGATGTTTTGCAGGTTTGGACCAGTAGATGACAGACGACCGGTTGCTGCAACTGTCTGCTGGAAATGTGTATGAATGCGCCCATCCTTAGCTATTTCAGCAATCAAACCTTCAACAGTTGTTCCAAGCTTTTTTGTCTCACGAATTCGAAGCAGTGATGTCAGAACTGGATGACCACTTTTTTGGTGCAACCAATCAAGGCTTTCAGCATCTGTTGTGTAACCTGTTTTAATTTTTTTCGTCTTAGGCAATCCAAGTTCATCAAACAGGACAACCTGCAACTGCTTAGGAGATGCCACATTGAATTCGTGACCGACAGAATCATGCGCTGCCTTAGTTTCGCGGGCTACTTCACCCTCAAAAAATGCAGCAAGTGTGTCTAAACCTTTTTTGTTGACAGCGATCCCGATGGACTCCATGCGCGCCAGGAGATCGGCAACGGGTAGTTCCATACTGATGAAGAGATCCCAAAGATTGCGCTCTTTTAGTTCACGGGTTAATGAATCTCGTAAAGTAAACATTGCACGGGCAGATGTGAGGAGCTCTTGTTCAGTGCTTGCTTGGTTAATAGTCGAGCCGTCACCCCAGCGTTCTTGAATGTCTTTCAGCTCTTGGCTTCGGACCCCCGGATTAACCAGGTAAGCGGCCAATGAAGTATCAAATGAAACACCCGTTAATCCATTTGTCCGTGCTAGCGATTTTGCATCATGGGCAATCTTTAAAACCTTGGGATCGCTAGCCCAATCCCCCATCGTTGACGAATGAACCAAAAAGACATCATCAGCCGTCAATGCAATTGCATAGCGGTGCAGTTTCTCGTCAACTAATTGATATGCCAATGCGATATCACCTGAGTGTTGCTCGATCTTGGCTGTTGCTTCTTCAGGTGTTAGAACACCTTCAGCAATCTCTGGTGCAAACAACTCAAACTCAGGTTCGGCAGTTTTGGTACTCCCTTTAAGCAAAATTGGTTTCATTCGGTCTTTTAGGGTTTTGAACTCTAACTTCTCAAAAAGTGGATTTGTTTTATTTTCGTCGACGCCGTGCCAAGCCAAAGCGTCGATGCTTAAATCCAAAGGAACATTTGCCACCAGCTGAGTCAATTCACGATTTCGGATTACATCGTTGATTGAGTCACGTAGTGACTGGCCAACTTTTCCACCTAATTGATCTATGTTGGCGATTAATTCGTGTAGCGATCCATATTCAACTACCCATTTAGCAGCGGTCTTTTCACCAACACCTGGAACAGATGGCAAGTTATCGCTGGGGTCGCCGCGCAGCGCAGCAAAATCTGGATATTGCTCAGGCGACATTCCATATTTTTCTTGTACTGCATCAGGTGTCATACGAGTCAAGTCGCTGACCCCACGCTTTGGATACAGCACCGTAGTTTTTTCATTTACTAACTGGAATGAATCTCGATCGCCTGTGCAGATGAATACTTCAGCATTGTCACGCTCGGCCTGCTTCGCAATAGTGGCAATGATGTCATCTGCTTCAAAACCTTCGACTTCGAATGTTGTGATACCAAATGCTGTCACGAGTTCGTGTAAGTAAGACATCTGCGATCTAAATTCAT
>JBILJK010000097.1:0-3809 GCA_044377285.1 Candidatus Planktophila sp. | reverse complement strand
CGCGGTATCGCTACAGCACTCGGTTCTGCTAGCTAGTTTCTAAGTTAGAGCCCGCTTCGTCGTTCGCGACGAATTGTGTAACGAACACCGATCAAGCCGAGTGCTGCTCCGCTTATGCATGTCCAAATAACTTTGGCATTCGCGTTAGAAGCAAGCGCAATTACTCCTGCTATCACCCAACATGTTGTTCCAATAGCCACTAGAGTTATCGCATTGCGTAGTCGAGTAGTCATGGGGCAAGAGTAATGCGTTTATCGGTAAAAGAGGATGGTAATTGGCGTTCATTTCGCCACCGTAATTACCGAATTCTTTTTCCTGCCAACACGGTTTCAAATATTGGCAGTTGGGCCCAAAGAATCGCCCAAGATTGGCTCGTACTAGAACTTACAAATAACAACGGAACATACCTAGGTTTAGTAACAGCAGTTCAATTCGCCCCTGTCCTTTTCTTCTCTTTGCACGGCGGCAAATTGGCTGACAGATTTAACAAACGTAAGGTTTTGATTCTCACCAACATCGTTGGTGGAGCTGCATCACTTGGCCTAGGCACGCTTGTCATCACAGAACATGTTCAGCTATGGCATGTCTTTGCTCTAGCTGCAGTACTTGGAATTTCAACGGCAATTGATGCTCCTGTTCGCCAATCATTTACGACTGAAGTTGTCGGTCAAACTGATCTTCCAAACGCTGTTTCGCTTAACTCAGCAAATTTTAATGCTGGGCGTTTAGTTGGGCCAGCGGTGTCCGGAGGCTTGATTGCAGCTTTTGGCACAGGGCCATCATTTATCATTAACGGGCTCTCATATTTCTTTGTGATTGCGGCCTTGCTCAACCTCAACGAAAAAGCATTTTTTGATCTGGATCGTCCAAAATCTGATGGCAACATCCGTGAAGGAATTGCCTATGCAAAAGCCCGTCCTGATATTTATGTTGTTATGTTGATGGTCTTTTTCCTAGCTACCTTTGGGCTTAACTTCCAGATATTTAATGCTCTTATGGCAACACAAGAGTTTGGATTGGGGCCAGCTAGCTTTGGATTGATGGGAACATTTATTGCTATTGGCTCGCTAGCTGGCGCAATTGGTTCTGCCAGACTTGAACGATTTAGAAATACAAAGTTTGTTATTAAGGGTGGAATCATATTTTCTATTTCCATTATGGCTTTTTCAATTATTCCTAGCTACTCACTTTATATTCTCTGGCTTCCAATTTGTGGCTTTACAGCTTTGACAACACTAGTCTCTGCAAATTCAATTGTTCAAACTAGTACTGACCCCGCAATTAGAGGTCGAGTAATGGGTCTCTATCTTTTGATTTTCATGGGTGGCACACCATTTGGTTCACCACTTATTGGAACATCAGCCGAACTTATTGGAATACGCCCAACTATTGCAGCCTGTGGTGGTATTTCCTTATTCGCATCCCTATTTATCTGGTTCAAATATAAGAACCGGGTTACAGTACCTGCAGATACTTCTGTTGCTGCTGTTCTTAAAGACCGTTAATTGCTATAACAATCAATATTCCGATCAAGGCAATTAGTGTAATTAAACGTCTAACTTTGTAACTCATTACGCAGCCTCTTGAGCCTTAGAAGGAATAACTTTAACAATCACAAATGCGATAGCAATCAATACAAAAACCATGATGTATGCGCGTGAAATACCAAAGTTATCACCCAGCAGTCCTAGCAAGAATGGTGCTCCTGCAATCGCAATTCCGGCAGCCAAAGAAGCGCGGCCAATAGCTAAATCAGGTCGTCCATCACTCAAACCGATCAAGCGAATTGATGACAATGCAAACTGCATCGAAATTCCGATTCCAACAGCAAGCAGGCAGAAGAGGGAAAGAATCATGTTGTGGGATAACCAAAATCCAACAAAACCAATAAATTGCAAGGTGATTACGGTAAGAAGTTGGGTATCCAGTTTTAAACGCCCTAATACCAATCCGCCATACCACCGGCCAATTCCCATACCAGTTCCCATTGCAACAATGGCAACTGTTGAAATCGCAGCAGTTGATCCAACGCGATCCTTTAGCAACGCTGCTGCCCAAAACGAGATGGCAAATTCGCTAGAAATACAAGCAATAAAACCAACCCATGCAATCCAAAAACTGCGTGAAAGTTTTCCACCCTGTGGTCCATCTTCATCTGGAACATGTTCTTCTTGATCTTTTTCGCGACCAACTAGAAAAAGAACAAGGGCCACGGGTACCGCTAACAAGAGACCTACACGCCAAAGATTTGGGAATGCAATTGCAATTGTCCCAATTAATGCTGTACCAATTACGAAACCAAGGGAGGCGATTCCATTTGCTTGTGGAATTGCGACCTCAGCAGCTTTTCCATAGTGATGAGACATCTTTGTGAGCATTGTGTTAATTACAACTGATGTTCCAAATCCTGTGATCATTGTTGCAGGAATAGTTATGTAGACAGGGGGAGAGATAACAAAGAGGGTTAATCCTGTAATAAAGATTGATAAACCAATCCAACTTGCTCGTGAGCGACCAAAACGATGCGCAATTCGAGGATTTGCCCAACCAGCAAAAATAGATGCAACTCCCATTGCTGTGCCATGTAGCCCGGCAATTGTTAGAGAAGTTCCTTGATCTGCACGCAGCAAAGATTGTGCGGGACCAAAGCCACCTAGGTAGAAGTTAACGATCGCGGTTTGGACCGCCACGACCCAGAAAAACCGATCGCGATGAAAACTCTTTGGCATCAAAGCGCTGCTACAACGTGCTCAATGCACTTAGTTAGCGCATCCACATCACTTGGATCAACAGCAGGGAACATGCCGATACGAAGCTGGTTCTTACCTAGCTTGCGGTAAGGCTCTGTATCTACGATGCCGTTGGCACGCAGTGCTGCACATATCTGTGTAGCATCAATTGCATCATCAAAGTTAATTGTTCCAACAACCTTGGAGCGCATTGCAGGATCTGTCACAAACGGAGTTGTGTAGCTGGTCTTTTCAGCCCATGAATACAAGATGTCAGATGATGCCGTACTGCGACCTGCAGCAAATGAAAGCCCACCATTTGAGTTCATCCACTCAATTTGTTCTGCAAGTAACATCAAAGTCACAAGAGCAGGAGTGTTGTAGGTCTGATCTAGGCGTGAGTTTTCAATTGCAATACCCAAGTCAAAGAATGCTGGAATCCAACGACCGCTGTCCTTGATCTTTTCTGCGCGAGCTATAGCCGCTGGAGACATGATCGCAATCCACAAGCCACCATCAGATGCAAATGACTTTTGAGGTGCAAAGTAATAGGTATCAAACTCTTTAGCAGCAACCATCAAGCCACCAGCTGCAGATGTTGCATCAACCAATACAAGAGCACCATCTGTACCTGCAGGACGAATAATTGGCATTGCAACACCAGTGCTTGTTTCATTGTGGGTCAATGCATAGACATCGATACCAGCTTCAACAACAGATAATGGGTGAGAACCTGGTTCTGCCTTAATGACAGTTGGTTCTCCTAGGAAAGGCGCTTCCTTTGAAGCAGAAGCAAACTTTGAAGAAAATTCTCCAAAAACCAAGTGCTGTGAACGCTCTTCAATCAAACCAAATGTTGCGATATCCCAGAATGCTGTTGATCCACCATTGCCAAGTACAACTTCGTAACCTTCTGGCAGATTGAACAAAGTTGTAAGACCTTCGCGAACACGCTTTACAACATTCTTCACCGGCTTTTGTCGGTGCGATGTTCCCAGGATTGAAGTACCACTTGCTGACAATGCAGCTAGCGCTTCTGGACGAATCTTTGATGGACCGCAACCAAAGCGACCATCAACC
>JBILJK010000096.1:0-3863 GCA_044377285.1 Candidatus Planktophila sp. | reverse complement strand
TTCCCATAGATGCCGCGGCTCCACCTTCAGCCATAACAGTGTGGGCCTTGCCAAATAGAGATTTACAGATGATTGCTACACGTAGCCCTGATTCACGAGCTTCTACGGCAGCGCGTAATCCGGCACCCCCGGCACCGATTACAAGGACATCGTATGTATGGCGTTCTAGTGTCATAGTCGATTTCCCTTTAGAAGAAGTAGAAGTTAGTCCATGCGCCAGTTGCAACTTGGCGAACATAGATATCGGCGAATGCAACAGCGGCTAGCGAGAACCACGCGAACTGTTGGTGTTTTGTATTAAGAACAGAAACTGTTGTCCACATCTTGTATCGCACAGGGTGCTTTGAGAAATGCTTCAAGCGGCCACCAACGGTGTGGCGACATGTGTGACACGACAATGAATAGAACCACAACAAACCAGAGCTAGCGAAAAGTACAAGCGAACCAACGCTTAGGTGTCCCCATTGTCCTTCAACATTTTTTAGAGAAATTATTGCGTCATAGGTAAGGAAAACGTTAAACACCAATCCCGCATAGAAAAAGTAGCGGTGAATGTTTTGGCCGACTAAAGGAAGTCGGGTTTCGCCTGTGTATTTCTTGTGAGGTTCTGCAACACCACATGCTGGTGGAGAGAACCAAAATGAACGGTAATACGCCTTGCGGTAGTAGTAACAGGTCATTCGGAAACCAAGTGGGAAGATAAGAATAATTAGCGCTGGTGATAATGCAAAGTTAAAGATTTCCGCGCTAACTGGTGTGAAACCAAAAACTGTTGCTTCAGGTACGCACGCTTCAGACAAACATGGTGAATAGAAAGGTGAGATCAGGTGATCCTTGTAGTAGTTGTCGCCTTCAAATGCGCGGAAAGTTGCATAAATAACAAAAGAGATAAGAACTCCGAAAGTTAGAAGTGGTTGCAACCACCACTTATCTGTACGAAGTGTGCGCTCTTTAATCTTCGCGCGCGTTGGTGAAAAGACACCTGACATGTACAACTCCCCTGGTCTAAGCCTGTTTGTTACTAGGGGTTAAGTCTCCTCCTGACATGAAAAAGTGGCTAGGTATATACGCGCTTGCGCGGTATGAACTCAGCCACAACTTCATAAAAATGGCGGAGGGCGTGGGATTTGAACCCACGAAACTTTCGTTTGCCGGTTTTCAAGACCGGTGCACTCGGCCGCTATGCGAGCCCTCCGTGGGAGAGATTACCCGAATTTAGCCCTAGCGAAAAATCGGCCAGTAATTAAGCGGGAAGATCCAAGAGTTGTTCAATGATCTTTGCAACACCATCTTCTTTACAAGGTTCTGCCACACCCTTTGCAAACAAAGGTCCGTCAGGGTGGCCATCTGACATTGCGTATGACCTAGCTGTCCATGCAAGCATTGAAAAGTCATTGGGGTTATCACCAAATGAAACACAATCATCGGCTGTTAACCCAAGTCGCTTGGCCATCATCGCCAGTGATGTGCCCTTTGAAATGTTAAGTGCTGAGATTTCAATCAAAGAATCCCTTGAAGTTGAATGTGTGGGAGTTACAAGATCGTGCAATTCTCGTTGTGCTACTTCAACCATCTGATCTGATGTGAATTCGTGGTTGCTGCACCTTCCCAAAATCTTTAATGCCGGCAGCTTAATTGCATCTTCAATTTTTTCGACGCCCACATCATCCATTCCAATATCCCATTTAGGAATATAAGCAATTTCGCGGTGATAGTGATCATTGGATTCAACAGCAAATGACATCTCGGGCATTGCAATTCGCATACGTCTAACTACTTCAAATTGATCCTCAACTGAAATCATCCATTGCTCAAGAACTGCGTCATTCATTAAGTCGTACAGCATCGCTCCGTTACAACAAATTGCAGAACCAAAGCCAAATGCTTCTCGGATTTCACCCATCCATCGTGGTGGGCGTCCAGTAACAAAGAAAACGTGGACACCAAGATCGCGTGCCCGAGTAAATACATCGATTGTGCGCTGCGAAATTACACCTTTATGCGAAACAATTGTTCCATCTAAATCTGTTGCAATTAACTTAGGACGCTTGTTCACACCAGCTCAAATCGTGTCACGCCTAAGAAAGGTTGTAGCGCGGCAGGAACATTTACCGTTCCATCTGCATTTTGGTGATTCTCTAATATCGCCACAATCATGCGAGGAATCGCTACTAATGTGCCATTAAGAGTTGCGACAGCCCGTGTGCCATCTGCATCCTTAAAGCGAATATTTAAGCGACGTGCCTGAAATTCTGTGCAGTTAGATGTGCTCGTAACCTCGCGGTAGGCGTTTTGTGTAGGAATCCACGCTTCAATATCAAACTTGCGGTTGGCGCTAGATCCCAAATCACCTGATGCAACATCAATGACGCGGTATGGGATTTCCATTGCGTTAAGGAAATCTTTTTCCCATTGCAACAATCGCTTGTGCTCCTCTTTTGCTTGATCTGGATGGCAAAAAGAAAACATCTCTACCTTGTCGAATTGGTGAACGCGAATGATTCCGCGAGTATCTTTGCCGTATGTGCCAGCTTCACGGCGGAAACATGATGAATACCCGGCATAACGAATAGGTAATTTGTCAGCAGGTAAAACTTCATCCATGTGCATTGCAGCAAGTGGAACTTCAGATGTACCGACTAGGTACACATCATCTTTTTCAAGGTGATAAACATTTTCTGCTGCTTGTCCTAAAAAGCCAGTTCCTTCCATTGCAGCAGGATTTACAAGTACTGGTGGAATTACAGGAGTAAAGCCAGCTTTGTTTGCAGATGAAATTGCGTAATTAACAAGTGCGAACTCAAGCATCGCTCCAACACCTGTTAAGTAATAAGAACGTGAGCCTGCAACCTTTGCGCCGCGTTCGGTATCAATTGCACCGAGCAACTTACCTAGTTCAACATGGTCTTTTGGTTCGAAATCAAATGTGCGCGGTGTGCCAACATGTTCGATAACAACAAAATCCGCCTCTGAACCAATAGGTGCTTCTGGATCCAGAATATTTGAGAGCTGCATAATCAATTGCTTTGCTTGTTCTTCTACCTCTGCGCGGTGTGAATCTGCTTCTTTTACCTTCGCAGCAAGCTCTTTAGCGTTTTCTAGTAAAGCTGCTTTGTCATCGCCTTTGGCTGCAGCAACTGATTTAGATAATACATTTTGTTCGGCTCGCAATGTTTCAAATTTATCTAGGGCTGCACGACGAATTTCATCACTTGCTAAAACTTTATCGACGATCGTTACATCTTCCCCGCGCCCTTTTTGAGATGCACGTACCGCATCAGGGTGTTCACGCAGATACTTTATGTCGATCATTTACTTGCCTTTTCTCGTGGGTATGAGCCAAGGAATCTAATGTCTTCGCAGATTGCTCGAAGGCTTTCTACTGCCTCCTTCACAGGTGCATCTGCGATGTGACCTTCGGCGTCAATAATGAAATGGTAATGGCCAAGGGATGTTCCGGTTGGACGTGACTGGATGAAAGTTAAGTTAACTTCGCGCTTTGCGAACTCGGTCAAGATATCGAGCAACGCACCAGCGTGATCGACTCCGATAAAGACAGCAAGTGAGGTGCGATCCCAGCCAGTGTTTTTAGGGATTGAACCTGGCTTTGCAACCACAATAAATCTAGTCACTGCGCCAGGGTTATCGCCAATGTTGTCTGCAATAACACGAAGACCATAATGTGCAGCTGCAACAGGTGCTGCGATTGCTGCATCAAATTCACCACGTGCAATTGCCTCTGCAGCTGCTGCAGTTGATGCGGTAGAAATTAATTCGGCATCTGGATAATTAGTGGCAACATAGTTGCGGCATTGTGCTTCTGCATGTGGATGTGTAGCAATACGTAAAATTTCTTTTTCATC
>JBILJK010000095.1:0-3873 GCA_044377285.1 Candidatus Planktophila sp. | reverse complement strand
CCAATGCGTAATCTGATTAATGATGGATTTGTTCGTGGGGATCGTTTCTTACAACTTGGATTACGCGGATATTGGCCTGAGGATGCAACCCTTAACTGGATGCGCGATCAAGGAATGCGATCCTACGAAATGACCGAAATCCATCACCGTGGATTAAAAGATGTACTTGATGAATCTTTTGCAAAATTAGTAGATGGATGCGACGGGGTTTTTCTTTCAGTAGATATTGATGTTGTCGATCCTGGTATGGCACCCGGAACCGGAACTCCAGAACCTGGTGGAATGACAAGCCGTGAATTATTGGAAGCGGTTCGTCGAATTTGTTTAGAGCTTCCAATAGTGGGCATCGATATTGTTGAAGTTGCCCCGCCATTTGATTCTGCAGATATCACAGCAATTTTGGCTAACAGGGTTGTTCTAGAAGCTCTTAGCGCGATTGCAAAGCGTCGTTCAGGTACACCATATTCGCCAACTCAGAACCTTCTCGATAGATAAGCGAGCATTTCTAAGGTGTCAGCGCTATCGTGCATACTCACGCACAACTTCTCACGTTAGGTAGTTCATGGAACTTCTTGGAATTCTGGCCTTTATTGTTGCGCTGCTGCTTTCTGTCATGGTGCATGAGTTTGGGCATTACATAACTGCACGTCGATTTGGGATGTGGGTTTCAGAGTTTTTTGTAGGTTTTGGCAAGAAAATCTGGTCTGTTCAGCGCGGAGAAACTGAGTTTGGCGTAAAAGCGATTCCTGCAGGTGGATATTGCAAGATCGAGGGAATGTCTCCTAGTGATCAGATGCCTGTTGGAGAAGAAGAGCGAGCTTTCTTTAAAGCATCCTCGTTCAAGAAGTTGGTTGTACTAGGCGCTGGATCATTTCTCCATTTTGTTATTGGTTTTGTTCTCTTGTTTACCCTTTTTGCCGGAATCGGAACCAATCAAGTTCTTCCAGTAATCAGCGAAGTGGTTCCAGATTCAGCAGCCCAAGCTGCAGGTTTGCAACCGGGGGATGAGATTCTTTCTATTAATGGAAAGAAGGTCACCGATTGGTACAAAGATGTTGAAGTTATTCGTCAGTCAGAAGGCGCTGAACTCTCACTCGTACTTGATCGCAATGGGGAAGAGATTTCCACAACCGCCTCAGCGCGATTAACTGAGATTGATGGAACCACACGGTATGTGCTGGGAATCGTCAATGATGTCGGTTTGCAACGATCAGGGCTTTGGCTTTCTGCTAAAAACTCTGCGATTGTGACTAAAAGCTTTTTAACTGAGAGTGTTAAATCACTTGCTAAATTACCGGAAAAGATCCCGGCGCTCTGGGGAGCAACTGTTCGCGGTGAAGAACGAGATGTTAATGGTTTAGTTGGCGTTGTTGGGGTCGCACGTGTTTCTGGTCAAGCTGTTGGCAGTGACAAACTGGATCCAATGGAGCGTTTGGCTACCTTTGTGTTAATTGTTGCAAGCCTCAATATTTTTGTTGGAATATTTAATCTTCTTCCAATCCTTCCACTCGATGGTGGACACATGGCAGTTGCAATTGCAGATGAGATCCGTGCCTTCTTTGCTCGTTTGCGTGGTCGCCAGCGGCCAGCACCGATTGATGTCACAGTGCTAACCCCCATAACAATGGTGGTTTTTGTGATTCTTGCCTGTTTAACATTGCTGTTATTGGTTGCAGATGTGATCAATCCCGTGATCCTCAATCTTTAAGCAAGTGAATTAGGGTTTAATTCGACGGTTTTTGCCTGAGTAGTGCAGAATAAAGCCATGGTTGATCTAGGCATTCCAAGTGCACCACCTCCAACTTTGCACCCTCGTCGCAAGACACGTCAGTTAAAAGTTGGTTCAGTCGGCGTTGGAAGTGATTCTCCGGTCTCAGTGCAATCGATGTGTACGACTCTGACAGCAGATGTGAATGCAACATTGCAGCAGATCGCAGAATTAACTGCTTCTGGTTGCCAAATAGTTCGAGTCGCTGTGCCAAGCCAAGATGACGCAGATGCACTTGCTCAAATTGCCAAGAAGTCACAGATCCCAGTGATTGCAGATATTCACTTTCAACCAAAGTATATTTTTGCAGCAATCGATGCTGGTTGTGCTGCAGTGCGTGTTAATCCAGGAAATATTAAACAATTTGATGACAAGGTTAAAGAGGTCGCAAAGGCTGCAGGTGATGCTGGTATTCCAATTCGTATTGGCGTCAACGCTGGTTCACTAGACCCGCGTTTGCTTGCAAAGTACGGAAAGGCAACACCAGAAGCTTTGGCTGAATCTGCATTATGGGAAGCATCGCTCTTTGAAGAACATGGTTTTTCAGATATCAAAATTTCAGTAAAACATCATGATCCTGTAACAATGGTTAACGCTTATCGCATACTTGCAGCCAAGTGTGACTATCCATTACACCTTGGAGTAACAGAGGCAGGTCCAATTTTCCAGGGGACGATCAAATCTGCAACCGCATTTGGAATTTTGCTTGCTGAAGGAATTGGCGACACGATTCGCGTTTCATTATCAGCTCCACCTGTTGAAGAGGTCAAGGTTGGAATTTCAATTCTTGAATCACTTAATTTACGTCAACGTAAACTTGAAATCGTTTCATGTCCTTCATGTGGTCGCGCACAAGTTGATGTGTATACATTGGCTGAAAAGGTTCAGGCTGGGCTACAAGGAATGACTGTTCCATTGCGTGTTGCAGTAATGGGCTGCGTTGTTAACGGTCCGGGCGAAGCGCGCGAAGCAGATCTTGGTGTTGCATCAGGTAATGGCAAAGGTCAGATATTTGTTAAGGGTCAGGTCATTAAAACCGTGCCAGAAGCACAAATTGTGGAAACTCTCATCGAAGAAGCAATGCGCTTAGCAGAAGAAATGGAAGCCGCCGGAGTTGCTTCAGGGCAACCTTCAGTTGATGTTCGGTAGGGTTCGCTCATGTTGAAAATGTCTACGCTATTTTTGCGTACTCTTCGCGATGACCCTGCAGATGCTGAGGTTGCAAGTCATAAGCTCTTAGTTCGAGCTGGTTATGTGCGCCGTATCGCGGCCGGTATTTATTCATGGTTGCCACTGGGAGTCATAACTCTTCGAAATGTAGAACGTGTCATTCGTGAAGAAATGGATAACGCTGGTTTTCAAGAGGTTAATTTCCCAGCACTTCTGCCTCGTGAGGCATACGAAACAACTAACCGTTGGGAAGAGTACGGCCCAGCACTATTTCGTTTACAGGATCGCAAGGGTGGGGATTACCTATTAGGCCCAACACATGAAGAGATGTTTACCTTGATGGTTAAGGGTGAATACTCATCGTATAAAGATTTGCCACTAAGCATCTATCAGATTCAAACAAAGTTCCGAGATGAAGCACGTCCACGCAGCGGAATTATTCGTGGACGAGAATTTGTTATGAAGGATTCTTACTCATTTGATATTGATGATGCTGGACTTGAACTGTCATACCAAAACCACCGCGAAGCATATGTAAAAACCTTTGATCGTCTTGGGATGAAATACAACATTGTTAAGGCTGTATCAGGTGCCATGGGTGGATCAAAATCTGAAGAGTTCTTAGCGCCATGTTCGACCGGTGAAGACACCTATGTTTTGTGCCCAAGTTGTGGATTTGCTGCAAATGTTGAAGCGATGGTCACAAAGGTTGATGCTGAGGATTCTTCAAAAACTCCTGTGCTAGAAGATTTTGATTCACCAAATACGCCAACTATTGATTCTTTAGTTGAACTACTTAACGCAACGTTTGGTGGGGGATTTACTGGGGCTAACACCTTAAAAAATGTGATGCTGATGGCAGATAACAAGGCTGTATGCGTACTAGTACCAGGAGATCGCGAAGTTGATTTAAAGCGTTTCCAAGAAAACCTTGG
>JBILJK010000094.1:0-3920 GCA_044377285.1 Candidatus Planktophila sp. | reverse complement strand
CTGCAAGAACTGATGTGTTCCATTTTTCTGCCGCTTGTACACACCATTTGGATTGTTCTGCTGAATAACCTACTTGAACAATGCGATCAACATTGACTGACCGTGCTTCGGCAATGACATCTGCTACCTCTTGGGAATCAAATGCGGCATCTGTAATGATCTCCATATGCGCATGTGCATCAACAGTTGCAACCGGTAGAGGCTCTGGCAATGGCGCGCGAGGTCTGTCGATATCGCGATTGTGGCGATCAGCCATGTTTTATGAAGCTGGCGTTTCTAGACGTGGGAACAAAACCGGTGTCTTTGTAACAGTTGCACCTGCAGGTAGCTGTCCCCATGTTGCGACATTTGAAATCTTTTGTGCAGACAAATCACCAAGTGATGCTTGCGCGCCAAGGCTTTGCCACAAGATCTCGCAGGTTTGTGGCATCACTGGGTGCAGCAATACAGCAAGTGCGCGCAAAGATTCAGCGGTGTTGTATAAAACTTCTTCGAGAACTGCTTGGTTTGCTGGATCCTTTGCAAGAATCCATGGCTCTTTAATGGTTACGTAGCCATTTACCTGCTTACAGAAATCCATGATCGCCATGATTCCACCCTGGAAATCAAGTGCGCACATTGCTTCATCAGCGCTTTTAACTGTCTCGACTAAAGCCGCTTCTAATCCTGCATCATGGCTAACCGCTGGAAGTGAGCCTGCGCAATACTTTTCAACCATTGCTGCGCTGCGTGAAGCAAGATTTCCAAAGTCATTAGCTAGCTCAGATGTATAGCGGGCGCTCATATCTTCCCAAGAAAAAGAACCGTCGGTGCCAAATGGGATTGCTCGTAAGAAGTAATAACGAAACGCATCGATTCCAAAGTGATCGGTAATGTCCTTGGGCGCAATACCAGTCAACTTACTCTTACTCATTTTTTCGCCGCCGACTAATAACCAGCCATGCGCAAAAACTTTCTTTGGGACAGCAAGTCCTGCTGCCATCAACATCGCCGGCCAGATAACTGCGTGGAAACGCAAAATATCTTTACCAACAAGGTGAACATCTGCTGGCCATGTTTGTGCAAACTTTTTGCCACCTTCAGAATCTGGAGCATCTGTTAATCCAACGGCTGTTGCGTAGTTAAGCAGTGCATCAAACCAAACATAGACAACTTGATCGGTATCCCACGGGACAGGAATTCCCCAATCAAATGTGGAACGTGAAATTGAAAGATCCGAAACGCCGCCTTCTAGAAAAGATACAACCTCGTTACGCGCACTTTCAGGTTGGCATGCGTCAGGATTGTTTTTGTAGTGGGCAAGCAATGGCTCGACAAAGGCAGATAACTTAAAGAACCAATTGTTCTCATTGACTAATTCAATTGGCTTGCTATGGATTGGGCAGCACTTAGCACCATCAATATCAATCAGGTCACCAGGAAGCTTGAACTCTTCGCAACCAACGCAATATGGGCCTTCGTATTTGCCAGCATAAATGTGGCCAGAGTCTTTAAGGGATTGCAAAAACTTTTGCACTCGTTCGGTGTGACGCTTTTCAGTGGTGCGAATGAAATCATCATTGGCAATATTCAAATGTTCCCAATTTGGCTTCCACGCATCCGCAACCAACTTGTCGACCCATACTTGCGGAGCAACATTGTTCTGGTCTGCAGTGCGCATAACTTTCTGACCGTGTTCATCTGTTCCTGTTAAAAACCAGACTGATTCGCCCTTTTGACGATGCCAGCGGGTCAATACATCGCCAGCAACGGTTGTGTAGGCATGCCCGATATGAGGGGCATCGTTGACGTAATAAATCGGCGTCGTTAGGTAGAAAGACTTAGTCACTGGCTCATCTTATTGGCATCAACGACTGCGGCATAAACAAGGCGCTTTGCGATGCCAAACTCTTCGGCAACGGTTGCGATAGCGGATTTTCGATCCATACCCGCAGCCTCAAATTCACGAACTCGGCCGACCATATCTGCAGCGGTCAAGGAAGCTGAATCAGTAACAGCACCGGCAACGACAACTGTGATTTCGCCAAGGACTTCATTGCTACTTGCCCATGCCGATAGTTCGCCAAGAGTGCCTCTAATAGTTTCTTCATATCGTTTTGTCATCTCGCGGCAGATTGCACCTAGTCGTTCTGTACCAAAAACATTAACTGCATCAATCAATGAATCAGCTAAGCGATGTGGAGCCTCAAAGAAAACCATTGTGCGCTCTTCAAATCTAAGTTTTTCAAATGTTGCCAAGCGCGCCCCAGCTGTACGTGGTGGAAAGCCTTCAAATGAAAAACGATCTGTCGGTAGCCCTGATAAAGCAACTGACATCGTCACCGCACTAGGGCCTGGAATAACAGAGACTTCAATTCCTTCAGCAATTGCATCACGCATTAATCGAAAACCTGGATCGCTAATTGTTGGCATTCCGGCATCTGAAACAACCAGAACTGTCGCACCACTTTTTAGTTCGGCAATTAACTCGCGGGTGCGATCTTCTTCATTACCTTCGAAGAAGGACAGTACCCGTGCGGTGAAGGTGGTTTCGATGTCTGCACATAAACGATGAAAGCGGCGCGAGTCTTCTGCAGCAATAATTGAGGCGCTTTCAATTGCATCTTTTAATCGAGGGCTAGCATCTCCAGGATTTCCCAAAGGGGTAGCTGCCAAGATGAGCGTCATGGGCTAATCCTCTCAGTAATTGTGAGCAAACGCGCCTACTCTTGTCCCATGGCCGCCATTGCTCCAGTCCTGATTGCGATTGCATCTTTTGTGCTGCGCCTCATCAATCTTGGGTCGCCCAAGGGCTTTGTATTTGATGAGGTGTATTACGTAGATGGTGCGCGTGACCTTCTGAAATATGGAGTTGAAGTTGATGGCACTAATCCCGAATTCATTGTCCATCCACCAGTTGGTAAGTGGCTGATATCAAGTGGAATCAACTTATTTGGGGATAATGAATTTGGTTGGCGTTTTGCTTCAGCTGTTTTTGGAACCCTATTAATTCTGCTGTTCGCGCGCTTAGTTCATGTTCTGTTTTATTCGCCCCTTTTAACAGCGCTAGGTGCGGCATTAATGGCGCTAGATGGCTTATTGCTAGTGCATTCACGTACTGCGCTATTGGATTTATTCTTAACATTTTTCACTCTGTTAGGTATTTTCTTGTGGCACCGCAACAGGCACATTTGGGCAGGCATTGCCTTTGGATTGGCAATCGGGTGTAAGTGGAGTGCAATTTATTTTGTGGCGATAATTGGTTTAATTGCGGTGTATCGAATTGTAGTTGCTAGCGATATTAGAAAAGCAGTTAAGCCAATTGTTGCAAAGTTTGCGCAATACGGATTGTTACCAGTGTTTGTGTACGCCATGACCTGGACTGGATGGTTTGTTTCTGATCGTGGTTGGAGTCGACAGTGGTCAACTAATCCATTGCTGTCATGGCTTCACTATCACTCTGAAATGCTGAACTTTCATACAGGATTAACTGAAGAGCATCCATACCAAGCAAATCCATGGAGCTGGCTAATCATGGGAAGACCAACCTCCTTTTTCTATGCTGCTCCTAAAGAGTGCGGTGCAAAGGATTGCGCTCAAGAAGTTCTAGCTTTAGGTACACCAATTTTGTGGTGGGTAGGAACAATTGCACTGGCAGTTGTGGTTGGCTATTGGATAAAGTCATTGATACATCATCGCGTCGATGCAGCAGCAACCATTGTTATTATTGGTTTTGCAGCGGGCTATTTACCGTGGTTTGCAATGCAACAGCGCACAGTATTTACTTTTTATGCAATCGTTATCCAACCATTTTTGATATTGGCAATTGTTTACTGCGCTAAATTATTGCTGGACAGTGCTTTGAAACCAGTTGTTTCACAATCAATTGTGGGGGGCATATTTGCTCTGATAGTGCTGTGTTTCCTGTTTTTCATGCCATT
>JBILJK010000093.1:0-3942 GCA_044377285.1 Candidatus Planktophila sp. | reverse complement strand
ATCACAAGTACTGGATCTTCGTTTAATCGCGCCGATGTGGTTTCAGTCGAAACTCCATCCGAATTTCGCGTAATTGCACCGTGCACATTCGCCCACCGCAATGGATGTGGCGGATGCGATTTCCAGCATATTTCTGTGGATCATCAACGGAAATTGAAATCCGATGTAATTACCGAACAGTTTTCACGCATAGCAAAGATTGACCTGCATGTTGATGTAGAAGAAGTTGATACCAGCACACACTGGCGTACGCGAGCTATCGCAACAACTGATCGAAACGGAAAACTTGGATTCTTTAAGTCTAGATCTCATTCGATAGCACCCGTAGCAGATTGTCTGATTTGTGTTGAAGGCATGAACTTCAGCGAGATTTCCACACGTGATCTCAAGGGTGATGTCCGCGTTGAAATCAGCGCATCAAATACTGGAGAACGTTCAATAGCTTTAGCGCCAACTCGTGGCGAAGAAAAAGCGCGCCTGACTGAAGGTCCAGCAATACTTCACGAAAATGTGTTGGGTAAACAATTAGAAGTTAGTCAAGAATCATTTTGGCAAAGTCATAAAAGAGCACCTGAAATTTTGACACAAGCAGTTCTTGATTATGCACAATTTAAATCCGGAGACCATGTGCTAGATCTATATGGAGGCGTTGGATTGTTTTCAGCAGCAATTATCGACGTTGTAGGCCCATCAGGACATGTTGATTTAATTGAAGGCAGCAGAGTTGCAACAGCGGATGCGGCTCGTAATTTTGCTTCACATGCAAACATCACTATTGCAACCGGTGATGTAACAAAATTGTTGCCAAGAATTACGGCAGCAGATGTAGTTGTCCTAGATCCACCTCGAGATGGAGCAGGTAGGGAAGCTGTTGCTCACTTGGCACGTTTAGCGCCACGTGCAATTGTGTATGTGGCATGCGACCCCGCTGCATTGGCCAGAGACACCGCCTATCTTGCAGATCACAGTTATTCACTCGTAAAACTGCGTGCTTTTGATCTCTTTCCAATGACACATCACATCGAATGTGTTGCCCTGTATGAGCGCGCTGAGGTATCTTCAGCACTTGGAAAGCATCTACGAAAGGCAAATAATGAGTAAAAACTCTTTTAACGCACAAAAGAATCTAGATGTTGCGGGCAAGAGTTTTGAGATTTTTGATATCTCCTCAATCGAAGGAGCTTCAAATCTTCCATTTAGCTTCAAGGTCCTCCTAGAAAATCTTTTGCGCACAGAAGATGGCGCAAACATCACCGCCGACCACATCAAGGCGTTGGCTTCGTGGGACCCATCTGTTGAGCCAGATACTGAAATTCAATTCACACCTGCTCGTGTTGTTATGCAGGACTTCACCGGAGTTCCATGTGTTGTAGATCTTGCAACGATGCGCGAAGCAATTGTCGAACTCGGAGGAGATGCTTCAAAGGTAAATCCTCTTGCTCCAGCCGAACTTGTCATTGATCACTCTGTTATCGCCGATAAGTTTGGAAGTAAGGATTCTTTCGAGCAAAACACAGATATTGAATATGAGCGAAACCAAGAGCGCTACCGGTTCTTGCGTTGGGGCCAAACCGCATTTGATGAGTTCAAGGTAGTTCCACCTGGAACAGGAATTGTTCACCAGGTAAATATTGAATATTTGGCGCGAGTAGTCATGACGCGAAGCGTTAATGGAACACTTCGCGCATACCCAGACACTGTTGTCGGTACAGATTCACACACAACTATGGTCAACGGGCTAGGTGTCCTTGGCTGGGGCGTTGGCGGAATCGAAGCAGAAGCAGCGTTGCTGGGTCAGCCAGTGTCAATGTTGATCCCTCGCGTGGTTGGTTTCAAGCTAACTGGAGCTTTGCCATTAGGTACAACTGCAACTGACATGGCTTTGACCATTACCGAAATCTTGCGCAAGGTGGGCGTCGTTGGAAAGTTTGTTGAGTTCTTTGGTCCAGGAGTAACAACAGTTCCTATGGCTAACCGAACAACAATCGGAAACATGAGTCCTGAATACGGTTCTACATGTGCAATTTTCCCAATCGATGAGGAAACCCTTCGCTATCTGCGTCTTACAGGTCGCAGTGATGATCAGGTCGCTTTAGTTGAACAGTATGCAAAGAAGCAGGGCATGTGGCATGACCCTTCTGTTGAACCTCGTTTCTCACAAGTTGTAGAGCTGGATCTTTCAACAGTAGTTCCATCAATTTCTGGACCAAAACGTCCGCAGGACCGTATTTCGCTCAGCGATTCAAAGAAAGCTTTTTCAACTATCGTTCCAACTTATTTCAGCGATAAGACTGCAAAGGGCGAAGTTACTGCTGGTTCAACTCGCGTTAAGAATGGCGATGTTGTAATCGCATCTATTACTTCATGTACCAATACATCTAACCCATCTGTAATGATCGGTGCAGCACTTCTTGCTAAGAAAGCTGTAGAAAAGGGCTTAAAGTCCAAGCCATGGGTCAAGACAACGCTTGCTCCAGGATCAAAGGTAGTTACTGATTACTATGATCGCGCAGATTTAACTCGGTATATGGAAGCACTTGGATTCCACCTTGTTGGGTATGGCTGCGTAACGTGTATTGGAAACTCAGGCCCACTTCCAATTGATATTAGTAAAGCAATTAATGAATCTGATTTGGCAGTAACGGCAGTTCTTTCTGGTAACCGAAACTTCGAAGGACGCATTAGCCCAGATGTAAAGATGAACTACCTGGCGTCTCCTCCGCTAGTAGTCGCTTATGCAATTGCCGGCACAATGGATCATGACTTTGAAGTTGATGCATTGGGCAAGGACACAGCAGGAAATGATGTATTCCTAAAGGACATTTGGCCTACTCCACAAGAGATTCAGAGCGTCATCGATGCTTCTATTTCATCAGAAATGTTTACCAAGGATTATGCAACTGTCTTCGAAGGTGATCATCGCTGGAAGTCTCTTGCAACTCCAATAGGCAAGGTATTTGAATGGGATCCCAAGTCAACATATGTTCGCAAGCCTCCTTACTTTGAAGGCATGCCAAAGGTTCCAACACCTGTAACAGATATTTCTGGGGCTCGTGTATTGGCAGTTCTGGGTGATTCAGTAACAACAGATCACATTTCACCTGCCGGAAACATCAAAGCTGATTCACCAGCAGGCAAGTACTTGGCAGAGCACGGAATTGATCGTGCAGATTTCAACTCATATGGATCACGTCGTGGTAACCACGAAATCATGATTCGTGGAACATTTGCAAATATTCGTTTGAAGAATCTGTTGTTAGATGGTGTTGAGGGTGGATTTACTCGTAACTTCCTAGCTGGTGGAGAACAAACAACTATTTACGATGCATCTGTTGCATACCAAGCAGCAGCAACACCTCTTGTGATCCTTGCAGGCAAGGAATATGGATCAGGATCTTCACGTGACTGGGCCGCTAAGGGCACAGCGCTGTTGGGAGTTCGCGCCGTTATCGCCGAAAGCTTCGAACGAATTCACCGTTCAAACCTAATTGGTATGGGAGTACTTCCATTGCAGTTTAAGGATGGCGAAACCGCTGCATCTCTGGGCCTAACCGGAACTGAAACATTTGCAATTAGCGGTATTACCGCCCTTAACAGTGGGGGAGTTCCAAAGGAGTTAACAGTTACTGCGGGGTCAATTTCATTTACTGCCAAGGTTCGCATCGATACACCCGGTGAAGCTGACTATTACCGTCACGGTGGAATCATGCAGTACGTACTGCGTTCGTTGTTGGCTGAGTAAATTCACACCTACACATAATGGAGCTGAATACTTTTACTCTGGGCAAGCTTCAGGAAATGAGCCCTGCCCAGTTAAAAGATCTCGCTGCAGATATTCGGGTGTTTTTGATCGACAAAGTTTCAAAAACTGGTGGCCATCTTGGCCCAAATCTTGGAGTTGTCGAACTGACAATCGCTATTCATAGAGCTTTTGAATCACCC
>JBILJK010000017.1:0-13387 GCA_044377285.1 Candidatus Planktophila sp. | reverse complement strand
TTCACGTGAAGAGCTATTGAAAAATAGCGGTCTTGCAGAGGAGCACTTAGTAGAACTTGAAGGTTATGGTTTGATCGCCCCACGTGGTCGTCATTACGATTCAGATGCACTTACGATTGCCAAAGCGGTTACAGAAATGGGTGGGTTCGGAATTGAAGCCCGTCATCTGCGCTCATTTAAATCTGCAGCTGATCGCGAGATAGGTTTGATCGAACAGGTCATCACTCCACTTACTCGACAGAAGAGCGCGGAATCAAAAGCCCGAGCTGAAGAGGTTCAAAAGGAGATTGCATCTCTTTCTATTCGCCTGCATGCAGCTCTCGTGCGTGGCGGACTCAATCGCCTCCGCTAATAGATTGCCAACTTCATGTTGATACCAATGGAGGTAATTGGCGTTCGCGTCGAAATGCCATCTAATCAGCCGATTGTTTTGCTCAAAGAAATTGATGGCTCCAGATTCTTACCCATTTGGGTTGGAGCGGTTGAGGCAACAGCGATCGCATTTGCCCAACAAGGTGTTGAGCCACCACGACCATTGACTCACGACCTCATGAATAACCTTGTCGATCTTCTGGATGCGACCTTAACAGCGGTTCATCTGACCGAAATCAAAGATGGAATTTTTTACGCCACAATGCTTTTGCGCGATTCCAAGGCAGGGCAGTTAACGATCTCGGCCAGACCATCAGATGCCATCGCCTTGGCGGTTCGAAGCCACAGCAATATCTTGGCTACCGAAGAGCTGTTAAATGAGATCGGAATCGAGATCCCTCAGGGAGATGGCGAGAACCAAGAGGTCGAAAAGTTCCGCGAATTCCTGGATCAGATCAACCCTGAAGACTTTGTAGGTTAGGCTCAACTCTCAACCTAAAGTAGAGGTTTCGGTCGTGTCGTTCCTAGGCTTCTAGAGGCGGCGGGTCTACATTTATCTCACTCCCCAAGAGAAAAGAGCCATTCCCCGTGAGCCCAGAAGAGCTAGAGATCGGCTACAGAGGCGCTACTGCATGTTCTGCTGCAGGTATTACATATCGCCAATTAGATTATTGGGCTCGCACCGGATTAGTTGAACCAGGAATTAGAACTGCAAGTGGCTCGGGAACTCAACGCCTGTATGGCTTTCGCGACATTTTGGTGTTAAAAATTGTAAAGCGATTGTTGGATGCTGGCGTTTCGCTACAAAATATTCGCACCGCTGTTGATCATTTGCGCAGCAGGGGAGTGACAGATTTGGAAAGAATCACCTTGATGAGTGATGGAGCATCAATCTACGAATGCTCAAGTCCAGATGAAATTATTGACCTTTTGCAAGGCGGCCAAGGAGTCTTTGGAATTGCCGTTGGCAAGGTATGGCATGAAGTCGAAGGCTCTCTATCTGTACTTCAGGGTGAAATCAATGGCCAGGTAATAGGTGGCGAAAATAACGATGAACTCTCGCTGCGTAGAAAGAGCAAAGGCGCTTAATTCACCTTATTCTTCATCCCTGCCCTTGCACTTTTAGGCGAGAGGCTTTGAACAGGATGAGGAATTGCTATGAGTCGTTCATTTGAGGATCGCCATATAGGACCAACCTCAGTCGATGAGATGGCAATGTTGAAGGCTTTGGGTTATTCAGATTTACCCTCATTTATTGCTGATGTTGTACCAGCAAATATAGCAATTAAAGGTGTTATCGAGAACGCACTTGAATCAGGAAAAAGTGAAGTCGACGTAATAGCAGAGTTGCGATCAATTGCTTCGGAGAACAAAGTTTTCGCTTCACTAATCGGTACTGGGTATTACGGAACGATTGTTCCACCAGTAATCAAGCGAAATGTTTTGGAGAATCCATCCTGGTACACCGCTTACACACCGTATCAACCTGAAATTTCTCAAGGGCGACTTGAAGCGTTGTTTGCTTTTCAAACTATGGTGTGTGAATTAACAGCGTTGAATATTTCAAACGCATCAATGCTTGATGAGAGCACCGCCGCCGCAGAGGCAATGACTCTTGCACGTCGTGCCTCCAAACTAAGCGATGATGCTGTTTTTTTAATTGAAGAACATGTTCACCCGCAGACTAAAGCAGTTGTTATTACCCGTGCTAAGCCACTAGGCATCACAGTTGTTGAAATAGATTCAGGTCATGTTGTGCGAGATGGATATGACGGCGAGTTCTTCGGAGCGCTGTTGCAGTACCCAGACACAACTGGAACTGTTATCGACTATGCCTCATTCGCCGAGTACGCGCATTCACGTGATGCGCTAGTTATTGCAGCAACTGATCTGTTGGCGTTAACTTTATTGAAAGCTCCGGGGGAGTGGGGCGCTGATATCGCTGTTGGTACTGCGCAGCGTTTTGGAGTGCCTATGGGATTTGGTGGACCTCATGCCGGGTTCTTGGCAGTTCGTACTGGTTTGGAACGATCCATGCCAGGCCGACTTGTTGGGCAAAGTATTGATTCAACAGGGAAGCCAGCATTTCGCTTAGCGTTACAAACACGTGAGCAACATATTCGTCGAGACAAAGCGACATCAAACATTTGTACAGCTCAGGTTCTTTTAGCAAACATGAGTGCCTTCTATGCCATGTGGCACGGACCAGTTGGTTTGAAACAAATTGCAGAAAGAGTGCACGGCTTTGCGGCGCGCTTGCATGCTGCAACAGGTAACAGAGAAGATGTTGTTTTTGATACGGTGCATATTTCGGTTGAGAACGCAGATGCGATCCACGCCAAGGCTGCAGCAAAGGGTATTAACTTCAGAAAGGTGAGTTCAACTGAGCTTCGTGTTTCCTTTGATGAAGAGACAACCGAAGCGCTATTTTTCGATGTTCTTTCAATCCTTGGGTTCAAGGATGTTGTGGGGGAGAAGATCCCTGCGAAATTCCTTCGGACAAGTAAATACTTAACCCACCCAGTTTTTAATACTAACCACAGCGAAACGGCGATGATGCGCTATCTGCGCAATTTGGCAGATAAAGATTTAGCACTCGATCGCACAATGATTCCTCTGGGGTCGTGCACGATGAAATTGAATTCTGTAACAGAGATGGAAGCGGTCACTTGGCCAGAGTTTTCGTCATTGCATCCTTTTGCTCCGGCTGAACAAAACATCGGCACACGCAAATTAATTAAACAGCTATCGGATTGGTTAGTAGCGATCACTGGTTATGACGCAGTGTCACTACAGCCAAATGCTGGAAGCCAGGGGGAGTTTGCTGGCCTTCTTGCCATCCGCAATTACCATGACTCACGTGGTGATCAGAACAGAAAGATTTGTTTGATCCCATCTAGTGCTCACGGAACTAATGCGGCCTCTGCTGTGATGGCTGGAATGCAGGTTGTAGTAATTGAATGCGATGAGAACGGAAACGTGTCGATAGAGGACATCAAGCAAAAGATTGCTGAACACGGATCCGCATTAGCTGCTTTGATGATTACCTATCCATCAACGCACGGAGTTTTTGAAACAGCGGTTTCTGAAATTTGCGCGCTTATCCATGATGCAGGCGGTCAGGTATATGTAGATGGCGCTAACTTGAATGCTTTAGTTGGTGTTGCGCAACCTGGAAAATTTGGCGCAGATGTTTCTCACCTAAATCTTCACAAGACTTTTGCCATTCCTCACGGTGGAGGAGGACCTGGAGTGGGTCCGGTAATTGCACGTGCTCACCTTGCACCGTTCTTACCTAACCATCCAATGGATCCAACAGCGGGCCCAGCAGCTGGTCCTGGACCAATTTCTGGTGCGCCATTTGGATCAGCCAGTATCTTGCCAATCTCGTGGGCTTACATTCGTTTGCTAGGGGGAGAAGGGTTAACCCACTCGACTCAGGTAGCGATTTTGTCCGCTAACTACATGGCTTACCGACTTCAAGGTTCCTACCCAGTCCTTTATACGGGTGCTAACGGTCGCGTTGCACATGAATGCATCCTCGATATTCGTGGGTTAACTAAAGATTCGGGCGTCAGTGTTGATGACATTGCAAAGCGTTTGATGGATTACGGTTTCCACGCACCTACGATGTCATTTCCGGTTGCCGGCACATTAATGATTGAACCAACTGAATCTGAAGACATCAGAGAGATCCACCGTTTTATAGATGCCATGATTTCAATTAGAGCTGAGATCCAAGAGGTCATTGACGGTGCGATAAGCATCGAAGCCTCAGCATTGCGCCATGCACCTCATACAGCCCTTTCTGTGGTCACGAGCCAATGGGAGCGCCAGTACAGCCGTGAAAAGGGCGGCTACCCAGTAGTTTTGGATGGTCTAATCGCCGGAGAATCAATTGGTTCTCGGATGAAGTACTGGCCACCTGTAGGTCGCATCGATGGAGCCCACGGAGACCGCAATCTGGTCTGTGCGTGCACGCCTTTGGATGATTATCGATAGGAGGGGCTAGTCGCTCCACTAGTTTTACTTTACATAATGTAACTTATCGGCGTAATGCATACGCTCGACGAGCGATCGCAAGGAGCATAAATAGCGTTCCTACCAGCGCCCAATCTCCTGCCTTATCTCTTGGTGTCTGGCCCTGCAAAAGATCAACTTCGGCGCGAATTGTGTCGGGAGTTCCCATTGATGTCTTTTTTAGAACTTTCCCTTGGTAATCAATCACCGCTGAATAACCAGTTGTAGATACCGAAACAATATTTCGACCATGTTCAATAGCTCTGATCCGGGTTATCGACAATTGTTGTGCGCTTTCTGCCGACATCCCAAATGTAGCGCTGTTGGTCTGCACCGCCAAAATATTGGAAGAAAGCGCGGCTTCGTGAAGTAACTGATCATCGACTAGTTCGAAGCAGATAATCGGAGCAATGACAGCCTCTTTGATTGTAAAAAGCAGCTGCGATTGTCCTGGTTCAAAGTCAGTTACTCGGTCTGTATAGGGCGAAATCATTGAAGCCAATGAACGTAAAGGTATGTATTCACCAAAAGGTGTCAGATGTTGCTTAATGTATATAGGAGGCAATTCGCCACCCCACAATATTGATGTGTTCAGGAAATTGTTTCCTTTACCGAGGATGGCACCAATGATGAGTGGTTTTTGGATCGAATCAAGTGCTTGTTTCACATCTTGGTTTAGAAACGGATCTACATCGACTGAGTTTTCCGGCCAAAGAACTAAATCGACATTAGCGTCTTTTGCTAACTCCTCTTGAGTTCTTTCGAAATGATTTGTAAAGACAGCTTTTGCTCGGGAATTAAAATCCAATCCCATTTGTGGAACATTGCCTTGAATCATTAAAACATTGGTTGCTGAAATAACTGACAGGGTAAGTGGAACAAGAAGAAACAGAAATGGGACGAAAGTTATTAATGAGAATTCACGTTTTGCACCGTAGAAAAGAATCAATCCCATTAGAACTGCCAGGGCAGAGAGCGCAGAAGCTCCACCAATTGCAGCTATTTTTGAGATCGGAGCATCTGCTTGTGTGTATGCAATACGAACCCAACCAAATCCCCCAAATGGAAATCTATTTCGACACTCTTCCATCACGATGTAAATAAGAGGGTAAGCGGTCATCCCCCAATGAGAAACTAGTGCGAGCGGAAGATAAAAAAAGGATAGACCAAAGGCCAAAATGACCCACGGGACCGAGCCAACAAAGGTGCTGCTCCAGTGTAAAACAATCAGATTTAACGTTAATGCAAAAATAAAGGCCGAAAGAATTTTCCTTTTAGCCAATGACAACGCATACATGTGAACCGCTATTGCGATGGGTACAACCCACCACTTCCCCACTGGTTCAAAAGCTGCTGATAGAAGCCCACCCGAGAGCGCTGATAAAAGGATTGCTATCAAGGCTTTTCTACCAACCAAGAGCGCTTATTAGGCGATCAACGCTAGCCCCCAAGGCATAGCGCTCCTTGAATTGATAAATTTCAGACAAATCCGCCGGAGCTTTAGGGATAGCAAGATCCACTCTGGGCAGTGGCGCATCTCTGGCAACCCTGACCAACTTCGGCGCAATCTTTAAATAATCAGCACCTGCGATGATCTTTTTTGCTAGTGCAGCAGGCAATGCTTCGTGATTGTTATGTGCAGCATGTAAAGCATCTTCAACTGTTGCGAACTGATTGGCAATTACGGCTGCTCCTTTTTCACCGATACCTTTTACCCCCGGTAAACCATCGGATGGATCTCCTCTAAACATTGCAAAAAGATCATATCTATCCCCTGGGATTGAATACTTTTCTGCAACGTACTTAATGTCTACTAAATCGTGTTGCGAAATTCCTTTTGCTAGGTAAACAACTTTAATGTCTCGTTTGTCATCGACCATTTGGAATAAATCACGATCACCAGTAACAATTCGAATAGGTCCTTTTTCGATTTCGGCATATGTTGCCATGACATCATCTGCTTCATAATCATCGACTCCTACGACCGGTATGCCAAACAGATCCAGTAAATCTAAAAGTATAGGTATTTGCGGGGTCAGAGTTTCTGGTTCCTCCTCTTCCTCTCCCTCTTCTTCAAGGCGATTAGCTTTATACGCCGGGAAAATATCAACACGCCAGCTAGGTCGCCAATCTCCATCCAGACAGGCAACTAAACGATTGGGTTTGTAGACATTCATCAATCGTGCGGTCATGTCTAAGTACCCTCTAATTGCATTTACTGAAGTTCCATCCGGAGCTAACAAGGTGTCAGGCATTCCGTAGTACGCCCGATACCAAAGGGATGCGCTATCCAAAAGCATTAATGTCATATTTCCCCCATTAAGTACGCAACAACACCGCGGTCAATGCGCTTTACAGCCTCTTTGCAGGTTGGGCGCAATCTATCGCTGGCACCGGCAATTTGATTCAACAGATCGATCAGCTGTTTGGTGGAACGTACAAAGTCTCCGACAGACATATCGCTTCCCTTTAGAACTGTGTTGAGGGAATTACCACTCGCCCATTTATAGGAAATAAAGCAGAAACCCGCATCTGGTTCACGTTGAGTTTTAACTCCAAAGTTACTTTCAATCTCCTCTAGCGCTGCCCACAGCGAAACAATTTCAGTGATTGTCGATTGCACCTTTTGGCTAGGCATCTTGGGCGCTAGGTTTTCTGCTGATCGAGATTCAAAAATCATACAAGAAACAACGGATAACAGCTCTGTGGCATTGAGTTCATCCAACAATCCTCGTCGAATTGATTCGGTCAACAACAGATCAGATTCAGCATAAATTTTTGTCAAAATCTTGCCCTGCGCAGTTGGTTTTTCACCTTGAATGTATTGCAGATGGTCCAGAACGCGACAGATTTGATCAAAGGTTTTCGCAATTACATGTGTTCTGCTTTCAACTCTGATTGTTAAACCATCATTTTCACGTGTTAAACGGCCAGCACGTTCAGCAAGTCGAGCGTGATCTTCTCGTTCAGCGCAGCCATGAGAAGGATGGTTTTTCATTGCTTTACGTAAATCGGCAAGTTCACCTTCCATGTGTCCGCGTTGTCGATTATCAAATGTCTTTCGTTGATCACGTCGACTTAGTAAAACTTCAACCTCTTTAATGGAACGTCGCAGCCGCGCATATTCAGAAAAATCACCAAGATGACAGGCCGAATCGCGTGCCAACTCTTCGATAGCCAATTCATTTTTTCTAATCTGGCGGGCCAATCCGACTACTGCACGGTCGGCCTGGAACTGTGCGAATGATGATTCCAGTGATCTGCGAGCTCGTTCACGGCCAAACTGAGAAATCAAATTGATCGACATGTTGTATGAAGGAGAAAATGAAGATCGCAAAGGATATGTTCGTGTAGATGCCAATCCTGCAGCAGAAGCAGAATCAACGGTTGGTGACCATTGAATAACCGCATTACCTTCAATGTCGATTCCACGGCGACCAGCACGACCAGTTAATTGGGTGTACTCCCCCGGAGTTATTGGAACATGCGCCTCACCATTGAACTTAACCAATTTTTCTAATACAACGGTTCGTGCCGGCATATTGATACCGAGTGCCAATGTTTCCGTGGCGAAAACCGCTTTGACAAGGCCACGCTGAAATAGATCCTCCACCGCACCCTTGAAACTGGGAAGCAAACCAGCATGGTGGGCTGCTATTCCACGCTCCAACGCTGTTAACCACTCTTTGAAATTGAGAACCTCTAAATCTTCTTCAGCAATATTTTGGGTATATCGCAGCGCGGTACGTTTAATCTCCTCCCGTTCTTCAGATGAAGTTAGGCGTAAGCCGGCCTGCAGACACTGTTTAACGGCTGCATCACAACCTATTCGTGAAAAAATAAAGGTAATCGCTGGCAATAAGTTCTCACCCTGCAATTTTTCAATAATGTCGGCTCGCGACATTCGATCACTTGGTTCTGCAAAACGTCCTCGGCGATTTCTACCCAAGGCGGCACGTCTAGTCATTTCACGTTCACGATTTAAGACTTCAGGATTTACTCTTCCTGGGGCATCAAAGAGATCAAGTAAGCGATTGCCGATCAAAACATGTTGAAAAAGAGGAATAGGGCGGATCTCACTAACGATTACTTCTGTTTCGCCTCGCACCTCACCAAGCCATTCGCCAAACTCCTCGGCGTTAGAAACGGTTGCTGAAAGGGAAATTACCTGAACACTTTCCATTAAATGGATTAGGACTTCTTCCCAAACAGCTCCTCGGAATTTATCGGCCAGGTAATGGACTTCATCCATTACAACGCAGCCTAAATTGGTCAGAGTGTTTGAACCCGCGTACAGCATGTTGCGCAGAACTTCAGTAGTCATGACGAGAATTTCAGCTTCACCATTGATGCTTGTATCGCCGGTGAGCAAGCCAACTCGATCCTCTCCAAATTTTGCAACGAATTCAGAGTACTTTTGATTCGACAAAGCTTTTATTGGTGTCGTATAAAAACACTTTTTCCCGGCCTGTAATGCATAGTAGGCAGCAAATTCGCCGACAACTGTTTTACCAGCGCCGGTAGGTGCCGCAACCAGCACACCTTTACCTTCTTCAACCGCGTGACATGCAGCAACTTGGAAGGGATCAAATTCAAATTCAAAGGTCAGCAAAAAGTCCGCTGTGATGGGATGTTGTCCACGCAACTTTGCTGCAGCATAACGTTCGGCTGGTGTTGTCATGCGACCCACGTTTGTGCTGCATTGTGAATGCATTCTGCTGAAACCGGTAATTGACCAATGCGTTCTCCATCGGCATAAGCCACCGCTTTTGATTCAATACTCACCGCTCGAGTTCGCACAATCTCTACTGCAGGGTGTGAAATGTGCGTACCGGCGAATACTCGCGGAAAGACTTTCATGAACTCGATTTTCGAAATCGGATGCAAGACCATCACATCAAAAAGACCGTCATTAATATTTGCGTTGGGGCAAACCAGCATTCCTCCCCCATAGGACCTTCCGTTGGAGACAGCAATCAGCATCGCTTCTGTTGATATGGTGCGATCATCCAAAGTGATTTCGTAGTGACGTGGCTTAAATCGAGGCAGTTCAATAGCCAAAGCCGCGTTGTACTTCATCGGCCCTTTCGGCCACTGCATTGAGTTAGCTTTTTCATTAACAATTGAATCAAATCCTGTAGATAAAATTGCACCAAACCACTCGCCGTCCACCAACCCTAAATCGATAGATGCTGGCTTTGTAGTTGTTACTGATAGCAATTGGTCGTCTAGTGAATCCAAGCTCCAGCCTAATGTTCGAACAAAATCATTGCCTGTGCCGGCTGGAATTATTGTGAATGGGATTTGTGATGGAACGGCTATTTGTGTGATGAGATGCATGAGACCGTCTCCACCAACCGCAATGATGCCTTCGCACTCTGGATTTTTGTCTATAAAAGTACGCAGGTGATCACCCAAAGCTATTGATGAGTTTCCGGTAACTATAGTGAAGCTAATTTTCTTTTGATTTAGATACCCGGCAACGTAGGTGCCTACTGTGGTCCCTTTTCCCTGGCCTGAAACGGGATTAATAACTAGCGCCCACATGGGCTGACCCTATCGGCTAATCCTGAATAGGTGTTGGTGCCTCAATCGCCATCGAGCCAGTTTCGACTGCGAGTTGTTTCTTGTCCCGCCGTTTGTCGACCAGAACTGCGATTCCACCGGCCATGAAGTAAAGAACAATCAGCGGCGCAGATAACAAAATCATACTGAGCGGATCTGCGGTTGGGGAAAAGGCAGCGACAACCAGAAAAATTCCAAATACCCATGCGCGCCAAGGTTTAAGGATTGTTTTACCTCGCATAAATCCAATGAGGTTAAAAGTAAGTAGGAATATCGGTAGTTCAAATGCAAGTCCAACTAACAAAATAAGTCTTAGTACAAAATCTAGATAATCATCAAATCTGACAAGGTTGCTAATTGAGTTTGGAGTAAAACCGAAGAGTGCTTTGATGGCAACAGGGAGTATTAGATATCCAAGAGTTGCCCCCATTGCAAAAAACGGGGTGGCAGCAACGACAAAAAGAACGCTAGTTCTCTTCTCTTTTCTATGTAGAGCTGGAGCGATGAAAGCCCACAACTGATACAACCAAAAAGGTGCAGAAACAATTACACCAGTAAGCAATGCCACTTTGATTTGTAAATCTAATGGACCCAAAACACCACTGATGTATAACGCCCCACAACTTGCCGATCCGGCTTGTTGCGCCGCCTTCAAATCACACACAGGTCTGGCCAAGGTGGTGATAATTGAGTTGTAGAAATACCACCCACCACCAAAAGCAACCAAAACAGCGATTGCAGAACGAAGAACTCTTTTACGTAATTCGCGTAAGTGGTCTAACAGTGGCATCCGTGCTTCATTTGCCGGTGCCATCAATTTACTTCTCTGTTTTGTCGGTTTCTTCTATCGCGCCGTCATCAGCTTTCATTTCCTTCATTTCGCTCTTGAAGATGCGCATTGAGCGACCAAGTGAGCGTGCAGAGTCAGGCAAACGTTTAGCGCCAAACAGAACGAGAACAACAATGAGAAGAATAACAATCTCTCTTGGACCTAAATTCATAGTACCTACTCCTTGGCTAATGATTAATCTAAGGCTACACCAGAGACATGCGGGTTAAAAGTGGAATTTAAGCCTCTTTGTAACGATTAAGCATCAACTGAGCCTTCTTAGCCACTTCGGCACGAATCTCTAATGGTGCCTGTAGGAGTACCGCCCCACCCGAGGCCATCACCGATCTCTCGATCCACTGCTTTGAAAAAGATGAGAGTTTGATTGTTGTGCCTATCTCGACGTTAGCGATGCCAAAACGTTCGCTTGCATCTCTTGAAACTTCCTTGATTGCGATAAAAAAGCTGATTTTCTCAGAATCACTCGTGTCTGGTTCAAAGTTTTCAGCAACGGTTTCTGGTGTTGCCTGCTCAATACGATCAACACGAAATTCTCGATAATCACGTGCCGTGAGGCAATAAGCGCGCATGTACAGGTTGTCATCGATCTGATAAACATCAACTGGAACAACTATGCGTTCTGACACTAGATCTTTGTACATCGAGTGATATCGAATTTTCAAGCCACTATTAGATTGAACCGCTTGTGAGATCGCTGCCGAAACAACTCCTGATGTGCTTGTTGCAACTGACAATCTAATTGGCACGCCCACAATCTTTGTTAAACGCCCCCGCAGTAACTCTGTTGCTTCCAACAGATCTTGGCGGTCATCTGGCAGTGATGAAGCAATCAAATCCAGTCCTAGGAGTAACGCAACACCTTCTTGGAAGGTAATAGTTCTAGGTTTGGACAAAGTTGCAGCGTTTCTGATGCTAACAAATCCAGATTCAAACTCTAGATCCATTAATTCCAACGGCGTATAGCCTGGCAATCCGCACATCCACAAAGTTGTCAGGTCAGCACTCATTTGCGCTTGCGAAACTTCGAAATGCTGTGCTAAATCTTTCAGCGCTATGCCTTGGTGAGTATTTAAAAAAGGTACCAAGTCCAACAATCTGGCGGTTCTTAAAAGCGGCGCTGAGATGTTTTTACTCATGGTTAGCTACCAACGATTGAAGTTTCTCAACTATGTATTCGCGTAGATCAGTTGGTTCGTGAACAAACACATCCTCCCCATGCCACAGTATTTCCGCTGACAATGATCGCACCGAATGAATAGGTACCTTGATCTGGTCCCACTCCCCTAAATCTTTAGTAGATGTAGCAAGCCGTCTTAGGGCGTGACCTTTACCTTTTCGGACATCGATTACAGCCAGCCGGTTAGGGGCAGCTACATCAATTGTCTGTACATCAAAGTCGGCGGGAAATTCAAAGGAGCTCTTGTTCTTCCGGATGACAATGACACCCAGAACTCGATCTAGCCTAAAAGTTCTCACCTCTTGAATCTCTTGATCAACACCGGATACATACCAAAACCCTGATCGGTTTGATAAGGCAAAAGGAATTATTGTTCGTTCTTCCGCATTCAAGTTAGTTGAAAGATAATCAAAGACCAAGTAATCAGAGCTCGCAATCGCATCTGTTATTACTTCCAGGTCTTTAGAACTATTGGAAAGTTTCGGAGATAACCCAGGAATATCTATTGGATCTGCAGGTACGCCGATTGCACTTAACTTTAAGATCGCACTCTGTGCCGCATCAGCAAATGCCGCGTCCTGCCATGCATCAGCAGCTAAAGAAAGAAGTGAGATCTGCGTTGGCGTGATCTCACCAAGATCTAGTTGATAATTCTCGGATTTAATTCGATAGCCGGCTTCATCATTAAAGAGTGGATCAAAACTGCCAACATCGATGGTGATACCCAAATTGCGCAAATCATCTTTATCTCGTTCAAACATGCGCTCTTTTGTTTCAGCGCTTCCTTCGTAACCTTCAACAGTTCTAAAAATCTCAGATTTAGTCAGATATCTTGGTGTAGCAAGCAGGGCGATTGTCAGGTTAATTAACCGTTCAATCTTCCGAGACACCGTATGCACCCTTCGCTGGTCGGCGCCGACGGGCTAGAACTTCTACTCCTGGTGCCATTCGTCGACTTTGAATGAGAAATCCTGTGTGGCCGATCATTCGTTGTTGTGGACGCACTGCCAAACCCTCGTGGTGCCATCCTCGTACTAGGGTTTCAGAACTTTCTGGTTCAGTAAATCGACCATCTTCCTTAAGCGCTTCAGCAGTTGTTGATAATTGAGTTGTTGTAGCTACGTAGGCTAAGAAAACTCCACCTGGACGCAGAGCCCTAGCCGCGATATCTACGCATTCCCACGGAGCTAACATGTCTAGAACAACTCGGTCATATTCGGAGTCAAAATCTTGATCTTGCAAATCACCAACAACCAAACTCCAGTTATCAGGGGCACCCTCAAAATATGCATCCACATTTGAACGTGCGTTGTCGGCAAAATCTGCGCGACGTTCAACTGAATGAACCTTGCCGCCCGGACCTGTTGCTCGCAAGAGCGACATTGTTAATGCTCCACTTCCTA
>JBILJK010000016.1:0-13407 GCA_044377285.1 Candidatus Planktophila sp. | reverse complement strand
GTTCGCACATTTGCACAAGCCGATGTTGATGAACTTGGTGCTAATGCATCAATTCCAGTTATCAACGCGTTAACTGATAATGATCATCCAACACAGTTGCTTGCTGACTGGTTAACAATCCGCGAAAGATTTGGAACTGATATTTCGGGTCGTAAGTTTGTCTACCTTGGTGATGGAAACAATATGTCTCATGCATGGTTGCTTATGGGTGCAATCATGGGTGCACATGTTGTTGCTGCAACACCTAGCGGTAAGTGGGCACCAGATCCTGTTGTCGTAGCAGTTGCAAAAAATATTGCATCGCACAATGGTGGAAAAGTGGAAGTTACTCATGATCCTGAAGCTGCAGCCAAAGATGCATCTGTTTTGTATACCGATGTGTGGATGTCAATGGGCGATTCAGAAGCTGACCGAGCGGAAAAAGTGCCAGCCCTCTCGCCATTTGCGGTGACTGAAAATCTAATGAAACTGACAAGCAAGGACTCGGTGTTCATGCATTGTTTACCTGCTCACCGCGGTGAAGAAGTGGAAGCATCTGTAATTGATGGACCACGTTCTGTCGTATGGAGAGAGGCCTATCACCGCAGAACAACTATTCAAGCAATCCTGTACCACCTAATAAAAGGTGACTTGAAGGGTTCCACCCACTAATATTTGGCACATGCGCGTAGCCGTTCCGAAGGAAATTAAAGCTGGAGAGAAGCGTGTAGCGCTTGTTCCAGACATCATCAATAAGTTAACTCGACTAGGACTCGATGTAGTTATCGAATCTGGTGCGGGTGCTCATTCGCAAGCAACTGATGCTGATTTCACAGCAGCTGGTGCCACAGTCAAACAAGGCGATGTCCTTGCAGATGCAGATGTAGTTCTTTCTGTTCAGCCATTGACCGCTAAGCAAATGGCAACCTTGAAAAAAGGTGCAATCACAATTTCATTTTTGTCCCCAGTTACAGCAATTGATTCAATTGAAGCTGCAGCAACTGCGGGTGTCACAGCATTTTCACTCGAACTAGTTCCACGTATTTCACGTGCACAGTCAATGGATGCCTTAACTTCACAAGCATTGTGTGCCGGATATCGCGCTGCAGTTGTTGGCGCAGAACTTTCTCCACGATTTTTCCCAATGTTGATGACCGCTGCAGGAACTGTTACACCCGCACAAGTATTAGTTCTTGGCGCAGGTGTTGCAGGGCTGCAAGCAATTGCAACATCACGACGCTTAGGCGCAGTAGTTTCGGCATACGATGTTCGTCCAGCATCTGCTGATGAAGTTCGTTCTATGGGTGCAACATTTATTCAGTTAGAACTCGAAGCGCTAGAAGGTGCTGGCGGATACGCGCGCGAAATGACAGAAGATCGTGCTGCAAAGCAACGCGAACTTTTGACACCGTACATCGCAAAATCTCATGTTGTGATTACAACTGCCGCCGTCCCAGGTCGACAAGCTCCTCGATTAATGACGCAAGCAATGGTGGATTCAATGGCTCCAGGAACAATCATTGTTGACTTAGCTGCAGAAACAGGCGGCAATGTTGAAGGATCAAAGCCTGGTGAGATTGTTGAAACATCTGGTGGGGTTCGAATCTGGGGTGGAAAAGATGTACCTAGCCAACTTCCATTCCACGCATCTTTCTTGTACTCAAGAAACGTTGTAAATCTATTGTCTCTGTTTACTGTTCCTGCAAAGGATGATGCAAAGGTTGCATTTAATCTGGATTTCGATGATGAAATTATCAACGGTGCCGCGGTAACACATGGTGGATCACGAAGAGGAGCTCAGTAATGGAACCAATGGCGATTGTTTCGATTTTCGTACTCTCTGTCTTCGTTGGCTTTGAGGTAGTTTCTAAAGTGTCATCGACCTTGCACACGCCCTTGATGTCAGGTGCCAATGCGATTCACGGAGTTATTTTGGTTGGCGCGATTATCGTGGCCGATCACAGTAAAACAAATTTGGAGTTAGGCCTTTCTGTTGCAGCGATTATTCTGGCAACTATCAACATGGTGGGCGGGTTTGTTGTTACCGACCGAATGCTTGAGATGTTCAAAGGAAATAAAAAATGAGCCGCACGGTATATGACCTTATTGGGCTAGCTGCAGGTATCGCTTTCATCCTTGCCCTAAAGGGTTTATCTCATCCAAAGACTGCACGACGTGGAAACTTGATTGGTGCATTTGGTGCTGGATTGGCAACTTTGGTTGTCTTCTTCTACTCCAATGAAAGCTCATCTCTTCCACTAAACAATCTAGGATGGATTCTCGGAGCAATCGCAATTGGACTTGTAATCGGAGTGCCTGCTGCTCGCAAGGTCCAAATGACCCAGATGCCACAACTTGTTGCACTATTTAATGGTGTGGGTGGTGGCGCAGCAGCCTTGGTAGCGATTGTTGAATACTTAAATCTTGGAGATCAGGCAACCACAGCCGAAGTTGTGTTCACAGTATTTACGGTAATTGTTGGATGCGTTTCATTTAGTGGATCGATCATCACCTTCATGAAGTTGCAAGAGTTAATGACTACTCGCCCAGTGATTTTCCCAGCGGGCCGCTTTGTTATTGCCGCGACTTTGGCTTCAGTTCTTGGTGTTGGTGGCTGGGTTGTAACCGCACTTGGAACAACTCCGCTCTTGGTTTTGGCTGCCCTGTCGCTGTTATTCGGAATTTTGTTCGTACTGCCTGTTGGTGGCGCAGATGTTCCAATTGTTATCTCATTGCTTAATGCATTTACTGGTTTAACAGTGGCTGCAAGTGGTTATGTACTTGATTCAACCTTGTTGATCATTGCCGGAACACTTGTTGGTGCATCAGGAACAATCTTGACTCGTTTGATGGCTGAGGCAATGGGACGTTCATTGTTTGGCACATTGTTCGGTGCATTTACTGCAAAGCCACAAGATGTTGCAGCAGCCGGTGAAGAACGCCCAGTGCGTTCAGGATCACCTGATGATGTTGCAATCTTGCTCAACTACGCACGTCGCGTTGTGATTGTTCCAGGATTTGGACTAGCTGTTGCACAAGCTCAACACACAGTTCGTGAATTAGCTGACTTGATGATTTCAAAGGGCATCGATGTTGCATACGGTATTCACCCAGTTGCAGGTCGCATGCCAGGACACATGAACGTCTTGCTTGCAGAAGCAAATGTTCCTTATGATCAATTGCAAGAAATGGATGAAGTTAATCCAACTTTTGGTCAAACAGATGTTGCAATCGTTATTGGTGCAAACGATGTTGTAAATCCTGCCGCGCAAACAACACCAGGGTGCCCAATTTACGGAATGCCTATCTTGGAAGTTAATCACGCTGCCAACATCATCTTCTTGAAGCGTTCTATGCGCCCAGGATTTGCTGGTATCGAAAATGAACTTCTATACGATCCAAAGACAATGCTGCTTTTCGGCGATGCAAAGGCTTCGCTAACTAAGGTTGTCTCTGCGCTCAAAGCGCTGTAAGCACAACGTAGGGAAGCTTTTCGAAGTAAAGCATTCTAAGAAATCGTTTCTTTGTCTTAAGCGCTTAGGGTTGTGCAGGCATACAAACTGCATAGAGGCCCTGGATTTCGAGAATGTCTTTGCAAGGAAAGCGCCCAGGTTGCAGGTAGTTGAATGTTCAACTAACCTTGGATCCTGAACTAAGGAGAACCCAATGCCTGCAGTAACTGTCAACGACATCACCGTTTTGCCTCGCGTGAACGAAGTTACTGGTGGGCGTGCGCGCAAGGTGAAGAGCATTACTACTGCGCCTCAAGGTTTCGAAGGTGAAGGATTTCCAGTTCGTCGTGCATTTGCCGGTGTTGATATGGCAGAACTTGATCCATTCATTCACTTGGATCAAATGGGTGAAGTTGAATACGCACCAGGTGAACCAAAGGGAACGCCTTGGCACCCACACCGTGGATTTGAAACTGTTACCTACATTATTGATGGAATCTTTGATCACCAAGATAACAATGGTGGTGGCGGAACGATTTCAAATGGCGATACGCAATGGATGACAGCTGGTGCTGGAATTTTGCACATTGAAACTCCCCCAGAAAGTTTGGTTATGTCCGGTGGCCTGTTCCACGGATTCCAGTTGTGGGTTAATTTGCCAGCTGCAAAGAAGTGGTCGCCTCCTGCATATCAAGATGTGCGTGCAAAAGATGTTGCGTTGTTGTCATCGGCAGATGGCGGTTCATTGTTGCGAGTAATTGCCGGTGAAGTTGATGGGCACTTTGGTCCTGGTTCAACGCAAACACCAATTACTTTGTTGCATGCAACCGTTGCAGCTGGGGCTGAATTACGTTTGCCATGGCGCAAGGATTACAACGCACTTGTGTACACAATGGCAGGTCATGGTTTTGTTGGAGATGAAGCGCGTCCAGTACAGATGGGTCAGTTAGCAGTCTTTGGCGAGGGCGACACAATTGTTGTGCGCGCTGCTAATCAGCAAGAAGCGCGTTCTCCAGAGCTTGAACTATTTATTCTCGGTGGTGCGCCAATTAAGGAGCCTGTTGCATGGATGGGACCCTTTGTAATGAATACAAAGCGCGAAGTTCTGCAGGCCTTTGAAGATTTCCAAAAGGGATTACTTGGCTCTATTCCTGCGATTTACAAGGATGATGCCAAGCCAAAGACGCCGCTTAATCGAAGTGGTGAGGGGTCGAAGTTAGGTGCGGATGTTCTAGATGTCCATGGTGCCCCAACTGATTTACAAGAGGGTTAATTAACCTGCGATACTAGGTAAATGATCTGGTGGCCAACAGAAGTTCCAACCTTGCAGTATGGGTTGATCACACTTCGTAAGCCCGAAGAACGGGACATAGTGCCGTTGTTTGAAGGAGTTCAGGATCCACTAATTCCGAAGTTCACCCGCATACCTGCCAACTATCAGATGGCTAATGCAGAACATTATGTGCGTGAGCGTTCACCCAATGGTTTCACTATGCGCACAGAGCTTCAGCTAGTCCTTGAATACGATGGAAAATTTGCTGGTGCGCTCTCCTTTCACACCCTTGTTTTGGAAGAGGAAAAGGCTGAGATTGGTTACTGGTTAACCGCAGATGTTCGTGGCAGAGGAATTGCGACAAAAGCAACGAAACTCTTAACTGGGTACGGCTTTGAAAGCATTGGTTTTCATCGCATTGAAGCGCTAGTTGTTGAATCTAATGTGCCTTCATTAAAAGTTCTATCAAATGCTGGATATAAGCAAGAGGGTGTGTTGCGGGATAAATCCTGTTGTGGTGATGGAACTCGTGAGAACATGGTCATGTTCGCAGCTATCAGAAGTGATTGGGGTGCATAGATATGCAATCACTTGCTGTACTTGTATTGATACTTTTTCTGATTGATATTTTGGCCGGGCCAATTGCAATAGCTCTTACATTGCCTAGGTTGCTCAACGCTATTTCTTCTCAGTCAAAAAAGGTATCTGTCGTGCTTACCGTTTTCAGACGGTTACTACATGGATTCTTAATAACAATGGGGCTTTTCCTCGGTACTTGGTTTGTAAACATTGCCGAACTGCCTGCAAAACTGCTTGGAGTTTTTTCAATAGTGACCTCATACATTGCATTGCGACGTGAGTACTTCCCCGATTTCTTCTTGCTTGCAACCGTTGCAAATAAATTAGGGATAAGAAAGGTTGGACCGAATGATCATGGGCCAACCTTTAAGTGGAAAAAGAGTGGGCGTTCCTCTGGAAAAGATGGACATGGGCCTGGTGGGCAACACTAGTAGTTAGTCAGTGAATTATTTTTTCTTGTAACCGGTAGGACACTTTGGCTTGACCGCAGTGACTTTCTTGATGAGTTTGCCCTTAATGCAAGTAATTGTTGTTTTCTTCATTGCAGCAAGTTTTGCTGCCGCTAGTTTCTCAGCAGCTAACTTGTCTGCTGCAACCTTGGCCTCAGCTTCCTGTTTGGCTTGCAGTTCTGCTGCAACCTTGGCCTCTGCATCTTGCTTTGCCTTTAACTCGGCTGCAACCTTGGCCTCAGCTTCCTGTTTGGCTTGCAGTTCTGCTGCAACCTTAGCTTCAGCTTCCTGCTTGGCTTTCAGTTCGGCTGCAATCTTGACCTCAGCTTCCTGCTTAGCTTTCAGTTCTGCTGCCGCTTTCAGTTCCACAATGCGGATTTTGATGGAACCTAAGTCACTATTTTTTCCAATCAAAAGTGTTGCATTTTCTTTATTCATTTCTATTAATGCTATTACAACACCTTTATGCTCAATTAATTCTCCAACTTTAAGTGCAGCAGCACTTAGGGCTTTATCCACTAACATTCCAGATTTTCTAAGTATCTTTACTGGAGCCTCATTATGTGGGATGTCACCGCTTACTTCATAGACGAGAACTCCTTCATTTGCTGAATTGTTGTTTAATGAATCGTACTTAGTGATAGTTCTATATTCAGCAACAATCGCAGATTCTTCGCCGGTTCTTATTACAGACGCACGAGTGCCTGTGATTGCACTTAACTTTGAGAGTTTCACTTCCTGCACACTCATAGTTTCAGATTTGTTACAATATGCATTTTCCCCTGCGAGCCAGCCAGCTTGTAATCGAAACCAAGTATTAATTTCGAGAGCAAAAGTTTCCCAGTTCATGGACATTATGTCCCAGTAACCAAAGTTGTCCCAAACATCATTTAGACGATTAACCCCACTTTTGACGTTGTATAAGTCAATAAAGCCAAAGAGGTGGCCAGTCTCGTGAGCTAGCCAGCGGAAAGGCCTCTGGTTTTGTGAATCCATGCCTCCTGTCGCTGAACCGCGAGCCACTGAAATCCCATTTACACGCACTGGATCTATGAATGCAGGGCCTGGCGTTATCGCTGCTCTTGAGGTCTGCGGTGATGCGACAACATAAACTACATCAAATGCTGCGAGGTCATATTTTGAAGTTGCAAGAGATATTCCCTCTTTGTAGTAGGTGCGGTAATCACCCGAGTTCCATGCTCCTATACCGTAAGATTCTGCATTTCTAGAAAGTCTTAAATATTCTGGTGTGAATTTAAAATCGAACTCAATAGCACCATAAGACACCCATTTAAAGTAGTCAGAAGTAGTTTCAGTAAACTGCCGAGAGTAAGTCTCGACACTTTCAGTGCCTGGATAATTTGGAAAATCTACAAAAATAATAAAAGCTTTGATTTTTCCCACGCGAGGAAGTGTAGGAATCAAATTGCCATTGAATCGCTTCTCAATAGGAAATCCTAAGGTGTTCCACCCAGGTTTAGAGGACGAAATCTGGCAATTTACAAAACTTAGCCCAGCAGGATTTCCGTGCGCTGGTAAATTAAAGGAAGAGAAGACAAGAATTAGCGTGGCAAAAAAAGTTGCTATCAACTTTTTCCTCATAACTCAATCCTACTCAACTCTTCTACCTTTGCTCAATAGACCTGATGATGGCTTATCAATGACTCATTTCTTCTTATAACCAGGAGGGCATTGTGGTTTAAGCGCTGTAACTTTCTTGGTGAGTTTACCTTTGACGCAGGTAATTGTTGTTTTCTTAAGTGCAGCAGCCTTTGCATCCGCTTCAAGTTTGGCTATGAGTTCTGCAGCTGCTCTTGCTATGGCCTCTTGCTTTGCCAATAATTCTGCAGCAATTCTTGAATCATTTTCCTGAGCAGATCTGAGTTCTGATGCCATGAGGTCTGAGATCACTTTTGAGGCGGCTGTCTGCTGCGCAATAACAGAATCAAGTGCGGCTTTAGTTCCTGCTGATTTCGCAAGGTCGGCGGCCTTTCCTAACTCAATTGCACGAGTCTCTGCGATATTTGTTACAGCCTCTGAAGGTTCAGGCGAATTTTCATTGTTCACAACAACAGTAAAAGGTGTACCGAAATAACTGGTAAATCCTGACTGTGCTGGCGAAGTCCAACGGTAGATGAAAAATCCTGTCTGTTTGAAAGTCAGTTGTGTCTCTGGGTAATTTGGAAAATTTTTGTCACCCCAACATTTTCCTCCGCTAACAGTTTGAACATTCTTGATGTCGGTCCACTTACCATCAATCAATTGTTGCAGAATCCTGTTTTTAACACTGCTATCCCAACACAAGAATTGTGTGGTGGTGCTCCCGCCTTCAAAGCAAACATACGGCGTACACAGTTCTGAACTAAAGTCACTTCGAACTAAAACACCAGTTGTGTTCGCCTCACCACTCCACGGTCCTTTGTTCCACTTTTGAATGACTGTGAAAGCTTTGCCAGCACGTAAAGTGCTTGGAACATCAAAAGAACAAGAAGAACCATCAGCAGCACCTTCGATATAAGTTGCTCCTGAAATAAATTGGCAGGTAACACCAGGTCCACTGGGGTAATGATCCTTTTCCCACGCCCATGAAAAGTATTCACTCTTTTGTCCAATGACCGCATAAACCTTGTCATCCTCTAGCTGTGGAAGGTACTTTTCGTTGCTCGTTTGCTTAATCTTTGTATATGAAGTGCTTCCACTTCCATTTGTCCATATTGGCATTTTCAGTAAATCAATGCCATCACTTACCTCGCTACCCACATACTTATTTCTTTTAGAATCTAATGTTGTGAGTCTATTTGCGATGGTGTTTGGACACTCTGGACTGCCAATCATTAGATCTGTGTTGTCAAAACACTGATGACCAATTCCAAAGGTGTGAAAAAGTTCATGCAATAAACTAGCAGCTGGCCAACTTATGCCATATCTTTCCCGAGATGAAGAACTACTACATCCTGGATCTCCTAGGTGGATCAAGGACACAACGCCAGGGGATTCCGCCCATCCGCAACTGCTCTTATCAAGATTTTCATCAAGCACAAAAATAATTGATTTTGAATTATTATATGAAATTTGTTGTGCAATGTACTCTTCTTCAAGCTTATCTAATGTTTTACAAACTTTCCGACAAAGTTCAGCTCTCGTATATTTACTTTGCATAAAAGTAATGTCTGGGTCGCCCGCAAAGGTATCGAAAATTAACTTACGGTCCACTTGTTTATTTAGCCAATTATTGGCTTCTATTACCCACGATTCTATTTTTCCATTTGTATCCCAGCCGCTATCCCGAGAACCCTTTGCTACCACGTACACTAAATGGACCTGAAAGCCTGAAATTTCATCTGGACGGTCAACGATCGAGCGAGTTTTTACAATTGCAGAAGCTGATGGCGTAAGTGCAAGTAACATCGAAACGCAAAGAATTACACCAATGAATTCTTTGACGATGCCCTTAAAATTAAAGGAGAAACTCATTATTTACTTGCCTTGATTTCGAATAAAAACATAGAACAAAGTATTAATTAGATTTAGCTCTAAGTCGAGTTCTGACTGGTCTAGTCTCGATCAACGAGGGTATGGGTGGCCAGCACTAAGTAAATTGAACTAGAAGTAAAGCGAACCAGTGGAGGTGCCGGGAATCGAACCCGGGTCCTTCGGTATCAAAGCAGGGCTTCTACGGGCGTAGTGTGATTAACGCTTTCTCAGTCCCGAAGTTTTTACACACATTTCTTCGACGAACTCAGTTGCAAAAATGTTCTCCTTCATCGTCTGCAACACCAATGAAGTGAAAAGCCCCCTAGTCGACGCTAGATTCCAGGTCGAGAGCGGCACCTGGGCTAACGGAATCACAGTAGCTTATGCAGCTAGTGAGAATTCAGACTTTTTAAGGTCTGCAGTTATTTTTTGCACGGATTATTGGTTTACGAGATCATTCCGGCTTCCTCGGCCCGCTTCCCCTGCCTCAACATCCAAAGTCGAGACCGTTCACCCCCAAGATTTAAAGTGCTTTCACACTTACAACTTGGAGAAAAAGAAACGTATTTCTTATCCCCTATTTAATTGTCAATTTTCTTCGCCGTCGCAACGTTGCCTCAAAAATTGAGGTATCGAAGCGGCGGTGTCTTAAGTGTAAATCAGGAAAGCGAGAAGGTGTTAATCCTCGTATTTGGAAGCGGCGCGACTAGCTTTTCCGCTCAAAGCACGCGAGACAACCCGTGAAACTTCACGGTCGGCCTCACGTTCCTTAATCGCCTCGCGCTTGTCATGGGACTTCTTGCCCTTGGCCACTGCGATCTCGACCTTGGCTTTTCCATCTTTGAAGTACAACTGGAGTGGGACAAGAGTTGTACTTGAATCCTTTAACTTTGCAATAAGTTTATTGAGTTCATTTTTGTGAACAAGAAGTTTGCGATCACGGCGCGGAGTGTGATTAGTCCATGTGCCTTCTGTGTATTCAGGAATGTGGACACCCATCAGCCATAATTCACCGTTATTGACCATGGCAAAGCCATCAATCAACGATGCGCGGCCAGCACGAAGTGATTTAACTTCTGTACCAGTAAGCACCAATCCGCATTCAAGTACATCAGCGATTGAATAATCGTGACGTGCCTTCTTGTTTTGGGCAATGACCTTGCGGCCTATCTCTTTAACCATGCCGCATCACCACCCTCTATCTCGTATATGCATTCTCTTGCATCCAAGGATTGGAGTGCAGGGCTCAATTCTCTCACTTGGAGAGTATTTATGAGACCAAGGAGGCAGTGTTTATAAAGCAGCGCAGATAGTTAGTGGAGCGCAGCAAGTAAATGGAGCGTAAGAAGTCAGTAAGGCCTACGAACCAAAAGCAGCGCTGGAAGTAAAAGCAGTGCAGGAAGTAATTAGACCTTCAGATAACGGCGAAGGGTGATTACAGAAGCCAGGATTGAAACAACCAAGCCTGTGGCTAGTAAATATCCGGAAGCTACCCAGACCTCTCCCCAACCAAAGAACTTGGTAAAGGTAAGAAGTGGAGCAACGTTGGAATCAATAACCGTCTTTAATCCAGCCAGCAATCCTGTTGCCAGCCCCCAACCAATAATTGCTGAGATGACACCTTCCAACAAAAATGGAAGTTGAATTGACCACGAAGATGCACCGACTAACTTCATGACACCGGTTTCACGTCGACGATTAAATGCTGCAATGCGCAATGTATTGGAAATCAACAACGCCGCAGTTAACACCGATGCAAGACCGACTACTAATGCACCATTTCGAAGCACGCCCAATAACTTGAAGAACTTCTCCAGAATTGTGCGCTGATCCTGAACTACATCAACTCCTGGTCGACCACTAAAGGCGCTGACAATTACTGAAAATTGTGTTGGATCCTTTAACTTAACGCGGAATGATTCCGGTAGCTGATCTGCAGTCACGTTTTGTGCAATCGCTGAATCCTTAAACCGCTCTTGGAATCGAGAGAACGCCTCTGATTGTGATTCATAGAAAACGCTGTCGACAACGCTCATGACTTGAAGATCTTGCTGGATTGTTAAACGTTGAGCAGCGGTAACAACCCCGTTAGCACATGATGGTGAATCTGAAAGATTTCCACACAAGAAAACAGAGACTTCGATTTTGTCATACCAATAATCCTTCATCGCACCTACTTGGGCGTTTGAAAGAAGTCCTATACCAAGCAATGACAAGGAGATAGCAGTTGTGACAACAACTGCAAAGGTCATGGTTAAGTTACGACGAAGTCCAATTCGAACTTCACTAAGAAGAAACCGTGCGCGCATTTGTTTATCCCGTCCTTAGCCCGTGTACCCATAAACGCCACGAACTTGGTCGCGGATTACATGTCCTGCATCTAACTCAATAACGCGCTTACGCATTTGATCCACAATGCCAGCATCATGTGTTGCCATCAAAACTGTTGTGCCCTCGCGATTAATGCGATCAAGCAACTTCATAATTCCGACAGATGTTGCTGGATCAAGGTTTCCAGTTGGCTCATCCGCGATCAAAATTGGTGGGCGGCTAACGTATGCACGAGCAATCGCTACACGCTGTTGTTCGCCACCAGAAATCTCTGAAGGCAAACGGTCGCCCTTGTCCTCTAAACCAACTAGCTCTAGTACTTCTGGAACTTCGCGATTAATTTCCTTTTGTGAATATCCAAGGACGTGCAATGTGAAAGCAACGTTTTCTGTGATTGTTTTGTTTGGAAGCAAACGGAAATCTTGGAAAACAGTTCCAACAGAGCGGCGAAGCTCTGGAACCTTGTGGTTAGACAATGTTCCTAAATCTTTGCCAGCCACGTGGATTGAACCCGAGGTTGGACGCTCTTCGCGAAGTACTAAACGCAGGAATGTTGATTTACCAGAACCTGAAAGACCAACAAGGAATACAAACTCGCCCTTTACAATCTCAAGATTTACAGAATCAAGGGCTGGGCGCTCTTGACCAGAGTAAACCTTGGTGACATTTTCAAAGCGAATCATTAAATCTCCCATTGCATCTGCGGGGTGGAATTTTGGGGAACCACCGTCGACCTGCGCTTAGTTTAAGGATTGCACCCAGAAATCCGCGGATATAGCGGGGGTTTGAGCCTAGAGATTATGTGAGATTTATCGAATCCCACGCTGAGCCAATTTCCTTGCTAAGCAATTCCTCGAAATCCTGAGAGTGGCCATAGGTTCGCACACTCTGGGATTCGATTAGCTAGGACAAAGATACGATTTCTTGAAATTCTTACCATCAGAAATTGCTCAGAAGCCTGCAATTAAGAACTACGGCGCCAGCGAATTCCGGCTTCGATGAACTCATCGATTTCACCATTCAATACAGCTGATGTGTTTCCAGTTTCATAATCTGTGCGCAGATCCTTAACCATTTGATAGGGCGCTAACACATATGAGCGCATCTGATTGCCCCATGATCCTGAATTATCGCCCTTGAGCGCATTGATCTTTGCTTGCTCTTCTTGGCGACGGCGTTCCAATAATTTAGATTGCAATACAGCCATAGCTGTTGCTTTGTTTTGAATCTGAGAACGCTCATTCTGACAGGAGACAACAATGCCTGTTGCAATGTGAGTTAAGCGAACGGCAGAGTCTGTGGTGTTAACCCCTTGCCCGCCAGGACCTGATGAGCGATATACATCAACACGAACATCTTTTTCATCAATTTCAATGTGATCACTTTGTTCTACAACAGGAACAACTTCAACTCCTGCAAATGATGTGTGACGGCGACTTTGGCTATCAAAAGGTGAGATTCGTACTAAGCGGTGAGTACCTTGTTCAACAGATAAAGTTCCGTAGGCATAAGGAGCTGAGACTTTAAAGGTTGTTGATTTAATTCCCGCTTCTTCAGCATATGAAGTTTCAAGAACATTAACTGTGAAGTTATGGCGTTCGCAGTAGCGCAGGTACATGCGCATAATCATTTCTGCCCAGTCGGCCGCTTCTACTCCACCTGCTTCTGAGCGAATCGTGATCAAAGCATCCCGATCGTCATACTCGCCGTTAAGCAAAGTCTGAACTTCTAGCTCACTGACAGATTTCTTAACCGCATCCAGTTCATTTTCGGCATCCTGCATTCCACCTGGTTCACCTGCCGCTAACTCAAAAAGGATAGATAGATCTTCAACACGTTGACGCAGTCCAGAAAGCTTGGCAATTACGGA
>JBILJK010000092.1:0-3990 GCA_044377285.1 Candidatus Planktophila sp. | reverse complement strand
AGTGCGTTGAAGGTAGGAGAAACAGTTACGACAAACGGGTGGAAAATTACTGTTGTGGAGTCCGGAGATTTTGGAGATGTTGTAAAGGTTGAAAAAGTCAGCTGATCTCGCAATATGGGATATTCAAAAATACTTTTATCAACAGGGCTGTGTGTATAGATATCGCCTTTGACCTGCACCTTTCGCAAGGGTGAGAGGGGGCACCAGTAGTTATGCACAATCGATCCACCGATACATACACAGGAAATCGCCCTTATCCACCCACTTACCCACAGCTTTTCCCCAGGCCCACCGTGCGATCCTCGCGTGCGATAGGGGTGGAGGTTTAGGTTACGCACGCAGGTAAAACACTTGTCAGAGGTCTATGGGAGGTTAATCGCGTGAGCATCGCAGAACTTCCTAGCAGTCGCCCTAGAGACCCCAACATCAACTCTGTTGGCGCAGAATTCGAGCGCACACCACCGCAAGATTTAATTGCAGAGCAATCTGTTCTTGGTGGAATGTTGTTATCAAAAGATGCAATCGCAGATGTTATCGAAATTATTCGTGATCGTGATTTCTATCGTCCAGCACACGAACTAATTTACGACGCAATTATTGATTTGTATGGCCGCGGAGAACCAGCGGATGCGGTAACAGTTTCTGCAGAGCTTTCAAAGCGTGGAGATATTTCTCGCGCAGGAGGTGCACCATATTTACACACACTAATCTCTTCTGTTCCAACAGCTGCAAATGCTGGCTACTACGCAAAGATTGTTCGTGAACATGCAATCATGCGTCGCTTAGTTGAAGCTGGAACAAAGATTGTTCAATACGGTTACACAACTGAAGGTGAAGTCGATGACATGGTCGACCTTGCACAAGCTGAAGTGTATGCAGTTACCGAACGACGATCATCAGAAGATTATGTTCAACTCTCAACATTACTTCCACAAGCACTCGATGAGATCGAAGCGATTTCAAAAGGTATTGGTGTTGAAGGTGTTAAGACAGGATTTAAAGATCTTGATGCGCTAACACATGGTTTGCATCCAGGAAACATGATTATTCTTGCAGCGCGTCCTGCAATGGGTAAGTCAACACTAGGTCTAGATATTGCGCGACATGCATCAATCCACGATGGATTAACATCGGTAATTTTCTCTCTTGAAATGTCAAAGAGTGAAATCACAATGCGTATGTTGTCTGCCGAAGCGAGAGTTGGTCTAAACAATATTCGTTCTGGATCTTTATCTGATGATGAATGGTCCCGTCTTGCTCGCCGCATGGGTGAAATTTCAGAAGCGCCACTATTTATCGATGATTCTCCTAACCTTTCTATGATGGAAATTCGCGCAAAGGCACGTCGCTTAAAGCAGCGCCATGACCTTAAATTGATTGTTATTGACTATTTACAGCTGATGTCATCAGGTAAAAAAGTAGAAAACCGTCAACAGGAAGTATCAGAGTTCTCTCGCCACCTTAAGTTGATGGCTAAAGAGTTAAATATTCCTGTAATTGCAATTTCACAGCTCAACCGTGGTCCTGAACAACGTACAGATAAAAAACCAATGCTTTCCGACCTTCGTGAATCTGGTTCTATCGAACAAGATGCTGACGTTGTAATCCTGTTACACCGTGATGATATGTACGATTCACAAAACCGTACAGGAGAAGCAGATCTAATTGTTGCAAAGCACCGTAACGGACCAACCAGAACAATTACAGTATCTGCGCAGCTTCACTATGCACGATTCTTTGATATGCCACAAAACCCTGGAGGCGGAACAGACTGGACGCAACAACGCGAAGCAACAAACACCGCCCCAGAAGATAACTTCGGAGCTTAAGTAGTTTTACTGCGTGCTTGATCTGCCATGTAAATTCCGGCAATTACTACAACTCCACCAATAAGTTGAATTGCGTTCCACGCTTCTGCAAACCAAAACCAAGCAACGATTCCTGCAAAGATAGGTTCTAGTAATCCAAATGTACTTGTTGTTGACGCCTTCAAATTCTTAAGCCCGGCCATCACACATAGATATGGAAATATTGTTCCGATTAAAACAACGTAAAGAATGAGCACCCAACCCGGAGTGCTGCTTCCTTCGAGTGCGCCTGCTAATGGAATTGATGTTGTAAAGAGATCAAATGGGAAGCTCCATACTGGCAGCACCAGGCACCAAGCAAAACCAGCGAAGAAAAATCCCCACATTGTGATTGATTGATTGTCACGGTTTCCAGTCAGAGATTCGCCGCACAAAAAACAAAAAGCTAAGGCAAAGGATGCACCAAAGCCTGCGATTACACCGATGCCATCAAGGGTTAACCCATCCCACACTTGCGCGATCAACGCCAAACCAGTCAACGCCAATATCAACGCTAACCACATTTGATTGGGCACATGTTTGCGCTTAACAACCCGTAGATACACAACAATCCATACCGGTGCGGTGAATTCGATAAGCAGGGCAATGCTTACATGCATTCTGGATATGGATACGAAATACAACGCCTGGACCATTGCAATTCCAATAACTCCGTAGGAAACCAGAGGCAGTATCTCCGAGCGCTTAATTCGAAAAGTTTGTGGGGCTTTACGCCATAGATATATGGCCAAGATTGCACAAGCGCTAAGGGCGCGAATTTGAGCTAAACGCCAGGCGGTAATGTGACCATCAAGCAACAACTTAGATGCAATTCCATTGCTTGCAAACATCAACGCCGAAAGGATCAGCAGCAATTCACTGCGACGCGCTTTAAGCATTTAGTAAGAGTAACTGATTACAAGGCGTTTTAGGCTAGAAAGCTGATTCAGACAGCTCCATAATTGAGCCATCAGTTGCTTCAACGATCTTACGATCTGCAGTGATGTGTGGCAGATTGTTATGAACAAAGAACTTTGCTGCTGCAATCTTGCCTGTGTAGAAATCAGTGTCCTTGCCAGCGTTAGGCAGTTTTTCAACTGCGATATCTGCCTGACGTAGCAATAGCCATGAAGTGATGATGTCACCAACAGCCATTAAGCAACGAGATGTATTAAGACCTACTTGATAAATCTTTACAGCATCTGTTTGTGAATCCATTGCATGTCCTACAAGAACAGCGACGATTCCATTGAGATCACCAAGTGCCTTAACAAGTGCTTGCTTTTCAGCAGCATGCACACCACCAGTTTCAGCAAATGCTTGAATCTCTTTACCTAACAAGCCAAGTGCGCGTCCACCATCTTTAACAATTTTGCGGAAGAAGAAGTCCAGACCTTGAATAGCTGTTGTGCCTTCGTACAAAGTATCGATCTTTGCATCACGGACATATTGTTCTAATGGCCAATCACGAGTAAAGCCGGCGCCACCAAATGTTTGAAGTGATTCAGTTCCAAGTAATGTCCATGATTTTTCTGAACCATAACCCTTGACAACTGGAAGCAATAAATCATTAAGTGCGATCATGTCTGCAGCACGATCTTTATCACCTGATACTTCAGCGAGTTCGATTTCATCCTGGATAGAAGCGGTGTACAGCACTAGTGCGCGCATACCTTCGCTATAGGACTTTTGCACCATCAGCGAACGGCGCACATCTGGGTGCTTAATAATTGTGACGCGAGGCGAAGCCTTGTCATTCATTACCTTCATGTCGCCGCCCTGAACACGCTCTTTGGCGTATGACAACGCTTGCATGTATCCAGCAGATAAAGTTGCAATAGCTTTTGTTCCCACCATCATGCGGGCAAACTCGATGACCTTAAACATCTGTGCAATACCTTCATGCACTTCACCTAACAAATAACCAACTGCAGGCTCTTTTTCACCCAAGTTAACTTCACAGGTTGCTGAAACATTCAGCCCCATTTTGTCTTCAAGTTGTGTTACATACACACCGTTGCGCTTACCCATTTCCCCTGTTTCAAAATCAAACATGAACTTAGGAATTAAAAATAGGGAAAGACCCTTTGTTCCTGGCCCGCCACCTTCGCGACGTGCAAGTACAAAGTGCACGACATTGTCA
>JBILJK010000091.1:0-4028 GCA_044377285.1 Candidatus Planktophila sp. | reverse complement strand
GGTGCCGGATTACGCGCTGCCGTAGAAGCTCGTGAATCAGGGCTACGTGTAGCAATCATCTGTAAATCTCTATTTGGCAAGGCCCACACTGTTATGGCTGAAGGTGGAGCCGCGGCATCTATGGGAAATGTTAATGACAAAGATAGTTGGATGGTTCACTTCCGCGACACAATGCGCGGCGGTAAATTCCTCAATCATTTCCGCATGGCAGAGCTGCATGCAAAGGAAGCACCAGATCGTATTTGGGAACTTGAAACATGGGGCGCTCTTTTTGATCGCACCAAAGAAGGAAAAATTTCGCAACGTAACTTTGGTGGCCATGAATACCCACGTCTTGCGCACGTTGGTGACCGCACTGGTCTAGAACTAATTCGCACAATGCAACAAAAGATTGTGCAATTGCAACAAAAAGATGGTCGCGAAACCGGCGATATGGAAAGTGGAATTAAAGTTTTCGCAGAATTAACTATCACTGACATCCTTAAAGAAAATGGAAAGATCTCGGGTGCCTATGGTTACTGGCGCGAATCTGGAGAAGAAGTTTTGTTTGAAGCACCTGCTGTTGTCATTGCAACTGGCGGAGTTGGAAAAACTTTCAAGATTACCTCTAATTCGTGGGAAGGTACTGGCGACGGACATGCACTTGCATTAAAAGCTGGTGCAAATCTGGTTGATATGGAGTTCTTACAGTTCCACCCAACAGGAATGGTGTGGCCGCCATCTGTTCGTGGAATCTTGGTGACTGAATCAGTTCGTGGTGAAGGTGGAGTTCTTACAAACAACCTTGGCGAACGATTTATGTTTAAGTACATTCCAGATGTTTTCAAAGATAAGTACGCAGATAACGAAGCTGAAGCTGATCGTTGGTATGAAGATCAGGACAACAACCGTCGTCCACCCGAGTTATTGCCACGCGATGAAGTTGCCCGCGCAATTAATAGCGAAGTAAAAGCCGGGCGTGGAACTGAACACGGTGGAGTTTTCCTGGATGTTTCAAAACGTCTGCCCGCAGAATTAATCAAAAAGCGTCTTCCATCTATGTGGCATCAGTTCTACGAACTAGCTGGCGTGGATATCACCAAAGAAGCGATGGAAGTTGGCCCAACATGTCACTACGTAATGGGTGGCGTTGAAGTTGAGCCAGATACTGCTGCTGCAGTTGGTGTTCCAGGCCTATTTGCAGCCGGCGAAGTTGCTGGTGGAATGCACGGTTCAAACCGCTTAGGTGGAAACTCATTAACTGATCTTTTGGTATTTGGCCGTCGCGCAGGTGTTGGCGCAGTCGATTACGTTAAGAAAAATGGCGCAAATCCAGTTAGCCAAGCAGCAATAACTGCCGCGGCCAACAAGATTCAGGCACCATTTGATCGTGAAGGTGGAGAAAACTCTTATTCACTTCACGCAGAGCTTCAGGAAATTACACACAACCTTGTTGGAATTATTCGCACAGGGAGCGAACTAAAAGAAGCAATCACAAAGATCGCAGACATTAGAAAGCGAAGTGCAAATGTTTCTGTAACTGGTGGACGAAAGTTCAATCCAGGATTCCATCTAGCTTTTGATCTAGATAACATGTTGTTGGTTGCAGAATCAACTGCAAAGTCAGCGATCAATCGTGAAGAATCTCGTGGCGGTCACACACGAGATGACTTCCCAGGCATGGATAACAAATGGCGTCAAGTAAATAACATTTCCTCTTTTGATGGCAACCAAGTGAATATTCGTGAACAAGCTTTGCCAGTGATTCCCAAGGAACTCTTCGATCTCTTTGATATTCATGAGCTGGAGAAATACATGACACCCCAAGAAATTGCGAAAGGCGGTTCCAACTAATGGCGCGCAATATCAAACTTCGCATTTGGCGTGGAGATTCAACTGATGGTGGTCTAAAAGATGTCGTTGTTGAGGCCAATGAAGGTGAAGTTGTTCTCGATGTAATCCACCGTGTTCAGGCAACACAGATGGGTGACCTGGCAGTTCGTTGGAACTGTAAGGCTGGTAAGTGTGGATCATGTTCCATGGAAATCAACGGTAAGCCACGTCTTGCGTGCATGACACAGGTTGCATCATTTGGTGAAGAAGAAACAATTACAGTTACACCACTTCGTGCTTTCCCAATCATCAAAGACCTTGTTACAGATGTGTCTTTTAACTACAAAAAAGCAATGGAAATCCCTGCTTATGAGCACCCTAAGAATTTAGCTCCGGGTGAAGCTCGTATGGAGCAGATCGATGTTGAGCGAAGCCAAGAGTTCCGTAAGTGCATCGAATGTTTCCTATGCCAAGATGTGTGCCACGTTGTGCGCGATCACGAGGAAAACAAGAAATCTTTTGCTGGTCCTCGTTTCTTTATCCGTATCGCAGAGCTAGATATGCACCCTCTGGATATGTTGAAGAATCGCAAGAAAACTGCGCAAGAAGAGCATGGTCTTGGAATGTGTAACATCACCAAGTGCTGTACCGAAGTATGCCCAGAGCACATCAAAATTACCGATAATGCGATTATTCCTATGAAGGAACGCGTTGCAGATATTAAATACGATCCAGTTCGCTGGTTAGGTACAAAGATCCGCAAGCGCGAAGGTCTATAATTTCTTCATGAAGTTATTGGTCCGCTGGGCCGCGTTAGCACTCTCTTTTTGGGTTGCGACCGCATTGATTCCTGGAATCGATGTTAAAGGTGGGTTTACAACATACCTATGGGTGGCGCTGCTATTCGGTTTGCTTAATGCAACGCTAGGCTCATTGTTAAAACTACTAACATTGCCGGCGGTTATTCTGACACTTGGCTTGTTTCTTGTCGTTGTTAACGCATCGATGCTGATGTTAGTTGCACGCTGGAGCGATAAATTAGATGTCAATAACTTTTGGTCAGCTATCTTTGCAGCAATCATTATTAGCGTGATCACCAGATTAGTTTCAACTGTCGGCAAGAAAGCTCTTCCGCTCTGAAATCCTTAGCGCTGGTTTCTGCTGGCGGTATCGCTGGAACTCTGGCACGTTACGGCATTGGCGCAATCTTTCCTGACGATCGCCAAGGAACATTAATTGCAAATGTGGCTGGCGTCGTTTTAGCTTCGGCCTTATTGGTTTTAATGGAACGTCGTGGAATCAGCCAATTACGCTTACTTTTGCTGCCGGGATTCTGCGCAGGTTTTACTACTTTTTCTGCAGTTACTGCGCACTCTCTGGAACCAAGAGAGGGTGGAGCTCTCTTTCTAGCTCTTAACGTTTTTCTTTCACTTCTTGCAGTAATTGTTGTTCTGCCATTGGCACGTAAGTTGATTCCGGTACGTTCATGAAAATGGCGTTAATTGTTCTAGGAGCCGCAATTGGTGGGCCTATGCGGTTTGTAATAGATCAAAAAATCCGTACCTACACAACCAAGCCCTATGGAATCTTTACAGTAAACATTGTTGGTTCATTTCTTCTTGGTTTTACCTACGGCAGGGCCGAAGCAGGTTTTGATTTGTTTGCAATTGGTTTTGCAGGGGCATTTACAACGTGGTCAACATTTATGCTGGATATCTATCTTGCATACGAACTAAAGCGCCACAAAGAAGCGGCAGCGAACTTAGTAATTTCCCTGGGTTTTGGTTTGTTAGCTGCGTGGGTAGGAATCCAGCTAGCTTAGTTACAAGAAAATTAACGAAGAGAAGCCATCCAGGCTTCAATCTCATCTGGGTGATGAGGAATGTGCTCACTTAAGTTAAGGCAACCATCTTCTGTCACAACAACATCATCTTCAATACGGATACCAATTCCGCGGTATTCAGCAGGAAATAGTTCATCATCAGGCTGAATATAAAGCCCAGGTTCAACTGTTAAACACATTCCAACTTCCAAAATTCCATCGCGGTACTGTTCTGCGCGCGCATGTGCACAATCATGAACATCCATACCAAGCATGTGGCTGACACCATGCAAAGTCCAACGCTTATGTAATCCAACAGCCGGATCCATGACTTCATCAAGACTCATTGTCAGGATTCCCATATCGATTAATCCTTGTGCCAAGACTATGTGAC
>JBILJK010000090.1:0-4055 GCA_044377285.1 Candidatus Planktophila sp. | reverse complement strand
ACTCTTTTTTGCCATTCCTATTAATACAGGTAGGCTTCGCATTCGACCTATGCCCCCCTAGCTCAGTTGGTAGAGCGTTTCCATGGTAAGGAAAAGGTCACCGGTCCGATTCCGGTGGGGGGCTCGAGAGAGTTCTTCACCAAATGAAGATCTTTTTTCAAGCACAACCCTTGGCGGGGTAGCTCAGCTTGGTAGAGCAAGCGGCTCATAATCGCTGTGTCGTGGGTTCAAATCCCGCCTCCGCTACTAGTTCAACAAGCGTGAATTTCGCGCAACGTGCAGGCTCGGGTAACCTAAGCCTCTCGTAATCGATAGAAGGAGTAAGACCATGGCAAGCAAGAGCGCGGACGTACGTCCAAAGATCACCATGGCATGCGTTGATTGCAAAGAGCGTAACTACATCACAAAGAAGAACCGCCGCAACGATCCAGACCGCATGGAACTTAAGAAGTTCTGTCCACGTTGCAAGTCTTCAACTCTTCACCGCGAAACTCGCTAATGATCAATCCCGATTCGGTCGGGCGCACCTTTGATGGTGCAGATTCTGTAACTGTTTCTCAATCTGATATCGATGCCTTTTGCGCTGTCATTTCAGAAACTAATACAACTGTTGCACCCCCTACCTTTTCAATTCGCATTTCACTGTCACAATATGAATCAATCCTGACCCAACCTGAAATTGGTGTTGACTGGACTCGATTAGTCCACGGTGATCAAAAGTTTGAAATCTTTCGTCCCATAGTTGCAGGCGATGTATTTAAGTGTTCAGCAACAATTGAAACACTTCGGGTGGCTGCAGGCAATGAAATTGTCTCTGTGCGCTCTGATTTACATAACGGAACTGAATTAGTTGTTTCATCATGGTCCACTTTGGTGGTGCGTGCATGATTGAAGTAGGCACTGTTTTAGAAGAACACACTTTTTATCTAGACCGCGAAATGCTAAAGGCGTATGCCGATGCAAGTGGAGATCACAATCCAATCCATCAAAATGAAGAGTTTGCAGTATCAGTTGGACTTCCTAATGTCATTGCACACGGAATGCTAACCATGGCATTGGTTGGCAAGTATGTAACCGATTGGGCAGGTGGATCAGCCGCTGTCAAAGAGTATTCAGCTCGCTTTGTTAAGCCTGTCATTGTGCCGGCAGGTGAAAAAGTTGATTTAACTGTCTCTGCAACTGTTTCCGAAATAGATGGTGATCGGGTTTCCATAACCCTGAGCGCCACATCTGCAGGAGTAAAGGTTTTAGGTATGGCTAAAGCGGTGGTAATTAAGTGAGTGTTCCGGATTCAGTAACAGCAATTGCTCAGGCTCGCATGGATGCACGTGCTGCAAAAGATTTTGCGTTAGCCGATAAATATCGAGATGAATTGCTACAAGCAGGTTTTGAAGTTGTAGATGTTGCCGGTGGATACGAACTAAAGCCTAAGAAGCCCTACATAACACTTGCCTATCCTCGCGATATTCGTTCTATTGATCTAGATAATGATGTCACTGTTGGTTTAATCGTTGATGGATCCACAGAAGATGCTTTAGAAACGGTAAAAGCAATAAAAGCGAACAGCGATTGTGCCGTAGCAATAATTTCAATTGGCGATGCTGGCACACTGTTTGAGCAGATGGATAAACGCACCTACTTAATTTCAGTAAATCCTGGGGCTGCATGGGGAGATTGTGCAAATGTTTTTCTAGAAAAAGTTCAAAGCAAGTATGTAATCATCATGGATCCTTCAACTCGCTTTACAGGCGATGCTGTGACACCCGTTTTACAAGAACTTGAAAAAGGTGAATACGTTGCTGTTGGTTGGCGCGGGGGATTAGTTAACACAGATGATGAATGGCGAAGTGTTGATGACAAGGGTCCTGGTGAAGTAGATGTTCTATTTTCCTACTTCATGGCCTTTAATCGCCTTGCAATGATTGAAGTGGGCGGATTTAATCCACGAGCTGTGTATTATCGAAATGCAGATATTGAATACTCACTAAAGATCCGCCAAGCAGGTGGAAAGCTGCTGCAATTGGAACTGCCTCTTACGCAAGAGCGACACCATGGGTACCACGACGCAGATCCGGAATACCGTGAAGTTCAGTCTAAGAAGAACTATGACCGTATCTTGGATAAGTACAGAGGTAAAGGCGCAATTTTGTCCCCACGCAGGTAACCTTTCTACATGACCGAGTTATCCAAATACACCAGTTTGCGCGTGGGTGGCCCGGCTAAAAAAATTATTCAGGTATCAACCGAAGCCCAAATCATTGCTGCTATTGAAGATGCTGGCGATACACCTATTTTAATTATGGGTGGTGGCACCAATGTTCTTATCGCAGATAAAGGCTTTGAAGGCACAGTCATTCGAATCTCAAACAATTCAGTGCAATCTGAGGTTGATGCATGTAGCGGTGCAACGCTGACAATTGGTGCGGGTGAAGATTGGGATGTATTTGTTCAGACAACTATTGCTAGTGGCTTTGCAGGACTAGAAACCTTAAGTGGAATTCCAGGAACTGTAGGTGCTGCTCCAATTCAAAACATTGGTGCATATGGCCATGAAGTGTCAGAGTTTGTTACTCGTGTTCGCACATACGATCGCCAATTAAAAGAGATTTATACATTTACAAATAGCCAATGTGAATTTACATATCGAAACTCATACTTCAAAGCCCACCCTGGACGGTATGTGGTTCTTGATGTTCAATTCCAGCTTCGCATTGGTGAATTTAGTGATCCCATTACCTACCTTGAGCTATCAAAGAAATTAGGAATTGAGCCAGGAGATAAAGCACCAGTTACCGCAACACGAACTGCTGTCCTTGAACTTCGCGCAAGCAAAGGAATGTTGTTATCACCCGACGATCATGATTCATGGTCAGCTGGTTCTTTCTTTACTAATCCAATTATTTCGCAACAAGCAGCAGATGCACTGCCGGATGCTGCGCCAAAGTGGCCACTAAACGATGGCAGAGTAAAGATTTCGGCAGCATGGTTAATTGAAAATGCAGGAATGCATAAGGGTGATGAGGTTGGCGGCGCACGTATTTCGACCAAGCATGTGCTGGCCTTAACTAACTCTGGCAGCGCAACAGCATCTGATATTGCAGAGCTGGCTAAGCGTGCACGAGATCACGTTAAAGAGGTATTTGGAATAACTCTTGAAGCAGAAGTAAACCTTGTTGGGATCGAGATTTAGCCTTCTGTAATTAGCTTCTTGATACGGCCAATACCTTCAACAATATCTTCATCACTTGTTGCATATGAAAAGCGTAAGTATCCAGATGGACCAAAAGCTTCTCCGGGTACAGCTGCAACCTCAACCTCTTCAAGCAACAACGTAGCTAATTCTGCAGATGTTGTGGGTGTTTTTCCACGGATTGTTGTGCCAAGTACGCCCTTTACAGATGGGTACACATAGAAAGCACCAGTAGGTGTCGGACATTCAAAGCCCGGGATCTCATTGAGTAAATCAACAATTAACTTACGGCGACGATTAAACGCTTCGCCCATCGTGTGCACGGCATCTAGGTTTCCAGTCAACGCAGCAATTGCAGCGCGCTGTGAAACATTTGAAACATTTGACGTTAAGTGTGACTGCAAGTTAGTTGCAGCCTTGATGACATCCTTAGGTCCGATCATCCAACCCACACGCCAGCCAGTCATTGCATATGTCTTTGCAACACCATTAATAATGATGCAGGTATCTGCGAGCGCCGGAACAACAACGGGAAGTGATGGAGCTTTTGCACCGTCATACAACAAGTGTTCATAAATTTCATCGCTAATTATCCAGATGTTGTTCTTAACAGCCCATTCACCAATTGCTTTTACTTGTTCTGGCGAATACACAGAGCCTGTTGGATTTGATGGAGAACAGAAAAGTAGCGCTTTAGTTTTTGGTGTGCGAGCAGCTTCTAACTGTTCAACTGATACTAAATAATTTTGAGTTTCATCAGCAAAGACTTCAACAGATACTCCGCCAGCTAACTTGATGCACTCTGGATATGTTGTCCAAAATGGTGATGGAAGAAGTACTTCATCGCCTGGATCAATGATTGTTG
>JBILJK010000089.1:0-4068 GCA_044377285.1 Candidatus Planktophila sp. | reverse complement strand
TGCATCTGTATCTGCACCTGTTCGTGCGCCAAATGGCAAGGTAATTGCTGCTGTAAGCATAAGCGGCCCGATTGAACGTCTAGGACGTCAACCTGGCCGCATTCATGCCGCTGCTGTAGTTGCTACTTCAGCTCGTCTGACCGAACATCTAACTCGCGAATAACGCGAGAAATTGTAGGAAAAGAAAAACCTTTTCTTTGCAGCAGAGATTGAATTCTACGAATCTGAACCTCTGGCTCAAGCCGACTCATGGTGTTGTACTTCTTCATTCCCAGTGAAAATGCGGTTCGATACTCAGACTCATCATCAATCTCATCAAGTGCCTGATCAATACTGAATTGATCAACTCCCCTTGTCCGAAGTTCTCCAGCGATTATTCGCTTAGATAATTTCTTTGAGGTATGCCGTGATTGAGTCCATGCCTTTGCAAACTCTGAATCATTGATCAAACCATTTTCTTGAAGGCGAAAAATAGTTGCTTGGGCAACATCATCTTCCACCCCGCGCTTTTTTAAGTGAGCCAGAAGCTCACCCTTACTCTTAGCGCGCGCGACCAAGGCATTGAGTGCGATGGTGTTTGCGATTGAGTAAGGGTCAGCCTCCTGGTCAACCTTTACATATTCAAGCATTGGAGCTTAGAAATCCACCTCTGCGGCAGCCTCATCAATTGCAGCAACTAGCGCTGGATCGACCTCAACTGGAACAAAGTGCTCGCGGATCTTGTTTTCGATCTCATTGGCTAGATCTGGGTTATCAAGCAGGAATGCACGTGCATTTTCCTTACCCTGACCAAGTTGATCTGCCTCGTATGTGTACCAAGCACCAGACTTCTTAACAACACCGATTTCAACACCCATATCAATCAATGAGCCTTCACGTGAAATTCCTGTGCCGTAAATAATGTCGAACTCTGCCTGCTTGAAAGGTGGAGCCATCTTGTTCTTAACAACCTTTACACGGGTACGGTTACCAACAGATTCTTGGCCATCCTTTAATGTTTCAATACGACGGATATCAAGGCGAACAGAGGCGTAGAACTTAAGCGCCTTTCCACCAGTTGTTGTCTCTGGTGAACCAAAGAAGACACCGATCTTGTCACGCAACTGGTTAATAAAGATTGCTGTTGTCTTTGATTGGTGCAGCGCACCAGTGATCTTACGAAGTGCCTGAGACATCAAACGTGCCTGAAGACCCATATGTGAATCACCCATCTCGCCTTCAATTTCTGCGCGAGGAACAAGTGCTGCAACAGAGTCAACTACAACAAGATCAAGTGCACCTGAACGAATAAGCATGTCCATGATTTCTAGAGCTTGCTCACCTGTATCTGGTTGTGAAACCAATAGCGCATCAATATCAACGCCAAGCTTCTTTGCATACTCAGAATCAAATGCATGCTCTGCATCGATAAATGCGCAAATGCCGCCAGCTTTTTGAGCATTAGCTATCGCATGCAATGTAAGAGTTGTCTTACCTGAGGATTCTGGTCCGTAAATTTCAACAACGCGACCGCGTGGAAGTCCACCAATACCAAGTGCGATATCGAGTGCAATAGAACCAGTTGGAATAACTTCGATCACTGTGTTCTGTCGCTCTGACATCTTCATTACTGCGCCTTTACCAAATTGACGTTCGATCTGGGCTAGGGCTGTGTCCAACGCCTTATGGCGTTCAATGTTGGCTTTGTCTTGTGCTGCATCGTTTGCTTTATTACTTTTTTCAGTAGCCACGTACATTCCTTTCGATAGAACGTCCTGCGCTATGCAGTTCGTTTGGTGTGCGGCCCAGAAGGTACGGAGACCCAACGACGGTCTGCAGAAGCTCCACAACGAGTGTGGAGAAGTGCTGCAGGCGGAGGTTGGAACCGCTCTGGTTGTACTCGGAAAGTTTATCCGAACATCTGTTCGAAAGGTAACAGGTGGCACTGACAGGCTGAGCGCGTGTCGCAACGGCATACTGGGCCGGTGTTGATCCTGTTGCCGCCATCTGAGAAGAAATCAGCCTCCCCTGGCCCAGCGATCCGGGTCTACACAGGGGTTCTCTATGCGGCATTGGGATGGGATCGCCTAACGGAGGCGCAACAAAAGCTGGGCGCAGAATCAATCGCAATCATCTCGGCCAAATACGGGGTCCTGCATCCCTTGGATCCAATCGAACCATACAAAGAAAAGATCAACAATAAAAAGATGGCTGCCCGGGTTGGGCAAACACTAGATGGCAAAGAATCTAATTTAATTATTGACTGTCGCTCTTCTACCTATCAAACTGTCTGGCAATCCCCCGCTGCAATCACAGTCGAAATCAAAGTCTTCACCACAATAGATGGCGTCAAAAAGGTTATTACCCATATGTCTAAAAAGACTCGTGGAGAAGTTACACATGAAATTTTGAAAGCTACTGAGATTCCAAAAACTCCACAGGAATTACAAACAATAATTTCGCAGAAATTTGAGTCCGAGTTAATCGAGGGCGGTAAGACAACTCCTTGGGTACTAGAGGTGTATTACTAAGGTGTTTCTATGACGCCATCAGAGCTGTTTTTTTAATGAGCTCAACAGTTAATGTTGGATAGTTCCACATGATTACATGTGCACAGTTATCGACCACGATCCACCACGAATGTGCTGGTGCAACACTTTTTTCCTGCGCAATCTCTTCTGGCAAGGTTAAATCTTCATCTCCAAAAACTACTGACAGCTTTACTTTTTCAGGAACAACAGATTCAAACCTACGTCCATTTGCACCATGCCACATTGGCATATAACCCTTAGATCGCGCCATTGCAATTACTGAATCGCGACAAGACTCAAAACTTAATTCACGCCACAAGTGTGTGATTTTCTTATATCCAATTGCTTTCAGTACCGGAATTCGATACGCCGTCTTCATAAAGTACTGCGATATCTTCGCAAGGATTCGAGCATCAAGACTTGGTGGAAACTTTCGTGGTGGTTGTTCATGCCATAAACCAGCCGGGGCTAATGCGGTAACACTTAAGACATTATCTGGAGCAACCGCCGCCATCTCTAATGCGATCCACCCTCCAAGAGAGTTTCCGGCAACATGCATAGTTTCAACACCTAATTGAGAAACCATGTAATCAACTATCGCCTGAGCAAGGGAACGAGGATCCATATCTTCATCGTCTATCAGTGGTGCATCACCATGTCCCGGAAGGTCAATGGCATACACCGTAAAATTTTCAATTAACTGCGGAACGAGGCTCTTCCAAATGTTGCCCGCTGAACCCAATCCATGCACAAGTACTAGTGCGGGTTTGTTTAAGTCCTCTGTATAACGATGGGATCCGACTGGCATTTTAGTATCTGTGCTTTTCAGTCTCGTTTGGATGTGCCTTGCACACCGCTTTCCAAATAACATCTGGTTCAAACCCTGCAGCCAAGGCTTCGTTCACACTCTTGCTACCTAACTCAGATAGAGCGATGTCTGCCGAAAATGAAGGCGCCCATGCATCACCAAATGACAAGGTGATGCGTTCGCGCAGATCAGAGATTCGCAATTGAGGTAATTGCTTCTGCTTGTACACGAGATTGTGCTGGAGTAATTGGATGTAAGGCCTGACCGATTAACCAACGTGTTGCCAATTCACCTTTTTCGCTGCCCAACAGGTGACCCATGGCAATCGAAAATGCTTTCCACAAGGTGTCGCCCTGAGCCGACAACGCAATAGTTAGCGAGTCAGAATCTTGTATGCGCATGGCCGCTAATGCTTTGTCTCCAGATATTTCGATTGAGATTTGCTCCAGAGCAGAAGTTGCATCCGGTGCTAGCTGGGCTATTTCAACAAGCCGTTGCATTTCAGATTCACACAAGGCACGTATGACACTGTCCTTGTCTCTGTAATGGTTGTACAAAGTTGCACGAGAAACTTCGGAGACATCTGCAATTTCAATCATGGACATTTTTTTTAGGCCAGTAGTTGCAATCAACTGCTTTGTTGCCTCAAGGATTGCGTTTTGTGTACGGCGGTGAGTTGCTACTTGTGGCGCGTACTTATTAAGCGGCATCGACAACAGTGAGAGTTACGCCCTCACGGCTCTTGAGCTC
>JBILJK010000015.1:0-13888 GCA_044377285.1 Candidatus Planktophila sp. | reverse complement strand
TGGAGTTAGCAGCAGCAGTTGAAGCAGAATTGAAAGTTCGCGTTGGTGCCACAAAGCACACCGATCGGATCACCAGTGCACTAGGTGGAGTTCAATCAGCAATTGCCTTAGTAGATTCCATTCAACAAGGTTTAGATGTTGTTAACGCATACGCTGCAGAGCACCTTGAAATTCAAACGCGAAATTCGAGCAGCGATGCTGCAAAGATTCGTAACGCAGGTGCTGTCTTTATTGGTCGTTTTTCGCCAGTTTCACTTGGTGATTATTCAGCTGGTTCAAACCATGTATTGCCAACTGGTGGTTGTGCTTGTCACTCAAGTGGATTATCTGTGCAAACTTTTCTGCGTGGCTTGCACTTCATCGAATACGATCAAAAAGCATTTGTAGATATTGTCGATACCGTTGTGACCCTTGCTAATGCTGAAGATTTACCAGCACATGGTGAAGCAATGATTGCACGCTTGGAGAATTTGTAATGAGTTGGCCTAACTGGTTACCGCTGCGCGAATCTCTTCGCCCAATGTCACCATATGGTGCACCACAAGTTCCGGCCCAAGCATCACTTAATACAAACGAGAATCCATATGCACCATCACCTGTTTTGCAAAAGGCGATCACCGATGCAGTTGCAAAGGTTGCAGTTGACTTAAACCGCTACCCAGATCGGGATGCAACCGCTCTGCGCATCAAACTTGCTGACTACATCAACGAACTTAGTGGCACTACATTCTCTGCCGACAATGTCTGGGCGGCAAATGGCAGCAATGAAATCATTCAATCGATTTTCTTGGCATTTGCTGGGGGACCAGTCCTTGGATTTACACCCTCTTATTCGATGCACCCGCTGATTGCAAAGGTGACAGGGGCACAGTGGATTGATGGCAAGCGCAATGTTGACTTCTCATTGAACACTTTGGATGCAATTGCTGAAATTCAAAAGAACAGGCCGACTCTAACTTTTATCACAACACCTAATAATCCAACCGGTGGAGCAGTTACTATCGATGATATTCAAAAGATGGCAGATGCTTGTAAGGCAGTTAATGGATTACTTGTCGTCGATGAGGCTTATGCTGAATTTTCACAGGAAAAGTCAGCGGTTACTTTAATTGCCAATAACCCACATGTAATCGTGATTCGTACAATGAGTAAGGCTTTTGCATTTGCGGGTGCTCGTGTTGGTTACTTAGTCAGCGATGTGGCAGTTAAAGATGCAATGATGATTGTTCGCTTGCCATATCACCTCAGTGCATTGACACAAGCAGCAGCACAAGTTGCCATCGATCACCGAGCAGAGTTATTAGGTGGGGTCGCATCGATAATTACTGCGCGAGTATCTGTTGTTCAGGCACTTCACGACATGGGTCTGACCACTGTTCCCAGCAGTGCTAACTTCGTTTTGTTCACCGGATTCAAGCAGGATGCGCCACAACTATGGGCGGCGTTGCTAGAAAAGGGTGTTCTGATTAGAGATGTGGGATTATCAGGGTACTTAAGAGTCACTATTGGCAATGATGCCGAGAACACATTATTTTTATCAGCCCTCAAAGAGCTCATTTAAAGGAGAAGGCCATGAGAACAGCACGCGTTGAAAGAAAGACCAAAGAGTCACATGTAATTGTTGAACTCAATCTCGATGGTCAAGGCACAATCGATGTAGCTACTGGGGTTCCTTTCTTTGATCACATGATGTCTCAGCTGGGCAAGCATTCTGGCTTTGATCTAACTGTTAAGACAACTGGTGACATTGATGTTGATTCACACCACACCGTTGAAGACACATCACTTGCTTTTGGTCAGGCACTTCGTGAAGCACTGGGCGATAAAGCAGGGATCCGTCGTTTTGGTGATTCCATGGTTCCTTTGGATGAAGTACTGGTGCAAGCAGCGGTTGATCTTTCAGGTCGTCCATATTTGGTGCACCGTCAACCAGAAATCGTTGAGTTAATTGGAACATTTGATACAACGCTAGGTAAGCATGTTTGGGAATCAATTGTTGCCGAAGCGCACATTGCATTACACATTCGTGTTCTAGAAGGACGTAATGCGCACCATGTTTTCGAAGCGCAGTTCAAGGCTGTTGCCCGTGCATTACGCGATGCAGTGTCACTAGATGGCAGAGTCGCGGGAATTCCTTCAACTAAAGGATCTCTTTGATAGCAATTCTTGACTACGGATCCGGAAATCTTCGATCCGCAGAACGTGCATTTGCAACTGCTGGTAAAGATGTAGTTGTTACATCTGATCGCACAGTGGCTCTTGAAGCCGAAGGATTAGTTGTGCCGGGTGTTGGAGCATTTGCTGCATGCATGAATGGATTAAATGCGGTTGATGGTGCAGCAATTGTTCGTGAACGTTTAGCAAAGGAACGTCCAACTTTAGGAATCTGTATTGGTATGCAAATTATGTTTAGCGAAGGCACAGAACATTCTGATGGCGCACCTCATACAGGAATCGGAATTTGGGATGGGACTGTTTCACAATTATCTGCGCCAATATTGCCTCACATGGGTTGGAACACTGTCGAAGCGGCTTCAACATCAACTTTGTTTAACGGCGTCGAAGGCGAATCCTTTTACTTTGTTCATTCTTACGCAGCAAAAAAAGCAGTAGGAACAACACAAGCATGGAGCACGCACGGTGAAAGATTTTTAGCAGCGGTAGAAGATGGATATATCAGTGCAACTCAATTCCATCCAGAAAAATCTGGGGCGGCAGGATTGGCCTTAATCAAGAATTGGGTGGAGTCATTGTGAGTTACTTAGAGTTGTTACCTGCTGTCGATGTTAAAGATGGCCGCGCAGTTAGATTAGTTCAGGGCGAATTAGATAAAGAAAGCATTTATGGTGCGCCCTTAGATGTTGCCCTCGAGTTTCAAGCAGCAGGTGCCGAATGGCTACACCTTGTTGATTTAGATGCCGCCTTTGGGCGTGGGGAGAACTCAGCTCTCTTGGCCGAGGTTGTTGGAAAGCTAGATATCAAAGTCGAGCTATCAGGTGGAATTCGCGATGATGAATCGTTACAACGTTCGCTAGCAACTGGTTGTAGGCGCGTTAATTTAGGAACGGCTGCATTAGAAGATCCCGAATGGACTGCTCGTGTTATCGGACAGTACGGAGATCGAATCGCAGTTGGTCTGGATGTTCGCGGACATACTCTTGCAGCACGTGGCTGGACTAAAGAGGGTGGAGATTTGTTTGAAACATTAGCGCGCCTAGACCGTGATGGTTGTGCCCGCTATGTACTTACAGATGTAGCCAAAGATGGAACATTGGCTGGACCAAATATCGAATTACTTAAATCTGTGTGTGCCGCCACAACGAAACCAGTAATTGCAAGTGGCGGTATCTCTTCTCTTGCTGACATCGCAGCCCTTGCCTCACTTGTCGGTACAGGCGTTGAAGGCGCGATTGTTGGTAAGGCGTTATACGCCGGCAAATTCACATTGATAGAAGCGTTAAAGGTCAGCGGACGATGAGTTTATCTGTTCGTATTATTCCCTGCCTAGATGTAACTGATGGTCGTGTAGTAAAAGGTGTTAACTTCACAGATCTAGTTGATGCAGGCGACCCAGTCGAAATGGCATCGCTCTATAACCTAGAAGGCGCAGATGAACTTACATTTTTAGATATTTCAGCAAGTGTTGCGGGGCGAGAAACAACTCTTGATGTTGTTCGCCGCACAGCAGAGCAAGTTTTCATTCCATTAACTGTTGGTGGCGGGATCAGAAGTGTGGAAGATGTGGATCGCTTACTCCGTGCGGGCGCGGACAAAGTTTCAATTAATACATCAGCCATCGCCCGTCCCGAATTAATTGCAGAAATTGCAGATCGCTTTGGCTCACAAGTTCTAGTTCTTTCAGTTGATGCACGACGAGCACGTACTGATTCTGGTTTTGAAGTCACCACACATGGTGGACGACAAAGCGCTGGAATCGATGCGTTAGCGTGGGTTGAAAAAGCGTGTGCACTTGGTGTTGGCGAGATTCTTTTGAACTCAATGGATGCTGATGGAACGCGTGCGGGATATGACATTGGAATGATTACCGCAGTTCGCGCGGTTTCAAAAGTTCCGTTGATTGCAAGTGGAGGAGCAGGAAGCCTCGAAGACTTCTCTGCTGCCCTTGATGCAGGGGCAGATGCTTTGCTTGCTGCAAGCGTCTTTCACTTTGGTATTCACCGTATAGGTGATGTGAAGTCATACCTGAATAAGCACAATTATCCGGTGCGCACGATGGCTGCTCGTTAAGGCAGAATAAGCACATGGCGACAATTGATCCTCAGGTAGAAGCGTTACTCAAGGATCCCGCCGCATTGATTCCAGCAATTGTTCAGGATATTTCAAACAATGAAGTACTGATGCTGGCATACATGAATGCTCAATCATTGGCTTTAACGCTTTCAACAGGCAAAGCAACATATTGGAGCCGCAGTCGCAACGAGCTGTGGGTCAAGGGTGCAACATCTGGACATTTCCAAGAAGTTCATTCTGTTTCTTTAGATTGCGATGGGGATGCGGTTTTATTGAAGGTGACACAAACTGGAGTCGCATGCCATACAGGAGATCGAACCTGTTTTCACACCCCACTAGAGCTAGGTCAGTAGATGAACCTAGAAGAGTTTCGCGCGTATGCAAAGGTCTCAAATGTAATTCCAGTTTCTAGGCGCTTGCTTGCAGATGGCGAAACACCACTTGGTGTTTATCGCAAATTAGCAAAGAGTGCCGACAACACATTTCTACTTGAATCAGCAGAACATGGTGGGGCGTGGTCTCGGTATTCATTTATTGGTGTGCGAAGTGAAGCAACATTAAGTGAAAAGGATGGCCTTGCTTATTGGCAAGGAACAGCCCCTGCTGGTGCACCGACTGGAATTGATCCACTGGAAGCGCTACGTCTGTCTGCGGCTCATTTGAAATCACCGAAGATTGCAGGATTACCACCACTAACTGGTGGCCTCGTTGGTTTTATGGGGTATGACGTTGTTCGACGTTTGGAACGTTTACCTGATTTAACAACAAAAGATATTCCATTGCCTGAACTTTCATTTATGTTGACAAGTGATCTAGCGGTGTTGGATCACAGTGATGGAACGATCACTTTGATCGCAAATGCGATTAACTGGGATGGAAGCGATGATCGCATCGATGAAGCATATGAATCCTGCGTGCAACGCCTTGACCGCATGCAAGTAGATCTTTCTGCCCCTTTGTCAGGAGAAGCCGCAGAGATTCCTGATTTCTCACTTCCTGATTACACAGGCAATATTTCTGGTGAGCAGTTCAAGCAGAACATTCTTAAGGTTAAGGAAGAAATCCTTGCGGGAGAAGCGTTTCAAGTAGTTTTGTCACAGCGATTTGCAATGCCATGTCAGGCGGATGCAATAGATGTTTATCGCATGCTTCGACTTAATAATCCTTCGCCGTACATGTATTTATTCCGCTTTACAGATGGGATCGAGATCGTTGGATCTAGTCCTGAAGCGCTAGTTAAGGTCAATCAAAAAGATGTGATGATCCATCCAATTGCAGGTACTCGTAAGCGTTCGGCAAACCCTGAAGAAGATCATCGATTGGGTGAAGAACTACTTGCCGATCCAAAGGAGCGAGCAGAACATTTAATGCTTGTTGATTTAGGTAGAAATGATTTGGGTCGTGTATGCGCACCAGGAACAGTAGAAGTCGTAGATTTCATGCACATCGAACGATATTCACATGTCATGCATATTGTTTCTACCGTTGTGGGAAAGCTAGCCGATAAAGCAACCCCAGTAGATGCGCTTTTTTCTGTCTTTCCTGCCGGTACATTATCTGGTGCACCAAAGCCTCGAGCTATGGAGATAATTGAAGAGTTGGAAACTACACGTCGTGGTGTTTACGGTGGGATTGTTGGTTACATTGATTTCACGGGCAACATAGATACCTGCATCGCAATTCGGACAGCTTTGTTGTATCAAGGCACTGCCTATGTTCAAGCTGGCGCAGGTGTAGTTGCAGATTCAGATCCAGAATCAGAAAACCAAGAGTGCCGCAATAAGGCAGCCGCGGTTTTAACAGCGATACATTCAGCAAATCGTTTAGGACATAATCATGAGTGATCTACTGCCGATCGGTCTTGCAGCGGTTGTTGTCATGGCAATCGTTGTGTTACTTGCACGAAAGTTTAAGGTTTCAGCTCGGTATGAACGTGCACCTCGACAACTCAATTCTTGGTCGGCACTGGATAAGGGGATAGACCCAACGCAGGATGAAAAACTATGAGCGTTCTAGATTCAATTATTGAAGGCGTGCGCGAAGATCTAGCCGCCAGGCGTTTACCGATGTCACAGCTGCTTGAAGCAATTGAAGTCGCACCACCGGTTCGTGATTGTTTAGCTTCTCTATTGACTGCGGAGATTTCAGTTATCGCTGAGGTAAAGAGATCTTCGCCCAGTAAAGGCGCACTTGCTCCAATTACTGATCCTGCAGGCCTTGCAGCTAGTTATGAAGAAGCAGGTGCAACAGTAATAAGTGTGTTAACTGAACAACGTCGATTTGGTGGAACGTTGGCTGACCTAGACGCTGTACGCAAGGCAGTAGAGCTACCACTATTACGAAAAGATTTTATGGTTGATGAGTATCAATTCTATGAAGCTCGGGCACATGGAGCAGATGTAATTTTGTTAATTGTTGCAGCCCTTAGTAAAAATCAGTTAGATGATTATTTTCATTTGTCTAAAGAACTTGGAATGAGAGCGTTGATTGAGGTTCACACACCGGGTGAACTGGAAAGCGCACTTGAAATTTCTCCAGAAATTGTTGGTGTTAATTCCCGCAACTTAAAAACCCTGGATGTTGATTCACAAGCATTTGCGCAACTGATTCCACAGATCCCAAGGTCAATCGCCCGCGTTGCTGAATCAGGTATTTCTAATCGCACAGATGTGGAGTTTGCTCACGAGCATGGAGCAACCGCCATTCTGGTAGGCGAGGCCCTAGTCCGCTCAGGAAATTCAAATGTTGCGATGGCTCAGTTGCTCGGTAGGCTTGGATAATGATTATTGAGGGCCACTTTGGAGAGTATGGCGGTCGTTTTGTGCCAGAGGCTCTTATTGGCGCTCTCGAAGAGTTAGAAGCTGCGCACAATGCGGCTCAAAAAGATCCAGCATTTATTGCCGAATTAACAGAACTTCATCGAACATACACCGGTCGTCCAAGCATCATTACTGAAGCAAAAAGATTTGCCGAACATGCAGGTGGTGCTGGGATATTTTTTAAGCGTGAGGATCTCAATCACACTGGTAGCCACAAGATCAACAATGTCTTAGGTCAAGCACTTTTAACAAAACGTATGGGTAAGAAACGAATTATCGCCGAAACTGGTGCTGGACAGCACGGAGTTGCATCTGCGACGGCTGCTGCGTTGATGGGTCTTGATTGTGTTGTGTATATGGGCGAGGAAGACACACGTCGCCAAGCACTCAATGTTGCACGCATGAAGTTGCTCGGCGCACAAGTTGTTCCAGTTACTTCAGGATCAAAAACTCTAAAAGATGCAATTAATGAAGCCATGCGTGATTGGGTGACTAATGTTGCCGATACTCACTACATGCTCGGCACCGTTGCTGGTCCACACCCATTCCCAACAATGGTTCGTGACTTTCACAAAATTATTGGTGATGAAGCTCGTGAACAAATGCTTGCATTAACTGGCAAACTGCCTGATGCAGTTCTTGCATGTGTTGGTGGGGGATCTAATGCAATTGGAATATTCAATGCATTTATTCCAGATGCAGGTGTTCGACTAATAGGTCTTGAAGCTGGTGGTGATGGTGTTGAAACTGGACGCCATGCCGCAACAATTACTGGCGGATCACCTGGTGTCTTACACGGCACTCGCTCTTATGTTTTGCAGGATGCAAATGGTCAGACAATCGAATCACACTCAATTTCGGCAGGACTTGATTACCCAGGTGTTGGACCAGAGCATGCATATCTGCATGACATTGGACGAGCTGAATACCGCGCAATCAATGATGATGCAGCAATGGCCGCTTTTGAATTGCTATGCAAAACAGAAGGAATAATTCCAGCGATCGAAACTGCACATGCATTAGCTGGAGCATTGGTTATCGGAAAAGAATTAGGACCAAAGGCCAACCTGCTCATTAATTTGTCAGGCCGCGGAGATAAAGATGTGCAAACTGCGGCGGAATACTTCGGGATTCCGCTGTAATGACACAATTAGATTCAGTAATGGCGCAGGTGCGTGCAGAAAATCGTGCAGCGCTAATTGCCTATATTCCAGCTGGCTTTCCTTCTCAAGCGGGATGCGCCAAAGCAATTCAAGCTTTAGCAGATGCGGGCGTTGATGCAATTGAAATCGGTTTTCCTTATAGCGATCCAGTAATGGATGGACCAGTAATTCAAGAAGCAGCAGATATATCTTTAAAGGCTGGCACTAACGCAGCTGATGTTTTTGCAGCTCTGAAGGTTGCATCTAGCACCGGGGTAGCAGCAGTGGTTATGACTTATTGGAATCCAATTGCAAAGTACGGAGTCGAAAAGTTTGCACAGTCCATCGCTGATAACGGAGGGTCGGGTGTAATAACCCCAGATCTGACAATTGAAGAGTCAGATGACTGGATTGCTGCCACAAAGAAGAGCGGAATCAACCCAATTTATGTGGTTGCGCCTAGTACAAAAGATGAACGCTTGAGAGGTGTCACCGCGAAAACAGGTGGCTTTGTATACGCCGCAAGTATGATGGGAGTAACCGGAACTCGTGACGCTGTTGCTTCAACAGCAAGCGAATTAGTAGCTCGGGTTCGCACAGTTACCGATTTACCTATCTCTGTTGGTCTAGGTGTTTCAACACGTGAACAGGCAAAGTCGTTGGCTGCATATGCTGATGGAGTAATTGTTGGTTCAGCATTTATTAAATTGCTACTTGACGCACAATCAGAACAAGAAGGGCTAGATGCGATTTCGCATCTAGCTAAAGAGCTAGCATTGGGAGTACGTGAGGGACGATGAGAAATTTTAATGAGCGCTTTCAACCAATGATTACATTATTGTGTCGACTCGTACTTGGTGGCGTTTTATTGGCCGCAGGTGGATTAAAAGTATTTAAGCCAACGGAATCAGCTAACGCTGTTGCTGCTTATAAATTATTACCTACCAATCTGGCACACCTGACTGGGTACGCCTTGCCCTGGCTTGAAGTCGCACTTGCTCTACTTTTAATCATTGGATTTATGGTTCGTCCGGCAGCTGTAGTCAGCGGTTTGATCATGATCGTGTTTATCGGGGCCATCGCTTCAGTATGGGCTCGAGGCATGCTGATCGATTGCGGGTGCTTTGGCGGAGGCGGAGAAATCGACCCATCCTTGGCCTCGGAGGTTCGTAGGACCTATTTCATAGAAATAATGCGCGATTTAGGTTTGGCTCTGGCAGCGCTTTATCTGTACTTTTTCCCTTACGGAAAACTTTCCATTGAAAAAGCAGCACCCTCACCTAAGGAGTAAGAATGGCTAAGCAGCAAGCAAAAAGTGGCGACAACGTAACTCGCTGGATCGTTATTGCAATGGTCTTGTTGGTTGTTGCAACAGGTGTTGGTTTTTCATTGATGAGTCAAAACAATAAGCAGACTGAATCCCTTGCCGCCCTTGATGGTTTTAAGGCCAATGCAGCGTTTGCTTCAAGTATTGATGTTGAAAACGGCTCAGCGATCACCTTCAATCCAGGTTTAGCTAAGACAGTTGATGTGTGGGAAGACCCTCAGTGTCCTGTCTGTAAGTACTTTGAAGACGCAAACAACGAATACTTAGATGATCTAATTCGTGAGAAGAAAGCAACCGTGCGATTCCACGTTCTTTCATTCCTCGGTGATGAATCAGTGCGCGCAGCTAATGCATCATTTTGTGCCGCAGATGAAGGGCAGTACATAGATTTCCACAAAGCTTTGTATCGTGTTCAATCCCCATTAGAAAACTCTGGTTTTTGGAGCAACGAGACACTAATTGCGATCGGAAACAAGGTCGGAATTACATCTGAAAAATTTGCTACCTGTGTCAATGATGGCCAAAAAGTTGATCTTGTAAAAGCAAATTACGATTCAATGGCCAAGTACGGGGTGCAAGGCACACCAACAGTTTTCATCGATGGAAAATTGTGGGAGCGTAAGAGTTCAGACTTTAATCCTGAAGAGTTCCGCGCCGCAGTCGAAGGCAATTAAAACTTGTTGATCGCATTTCCAACGCCAACGCAATCGGCGTTGGAAATCGGTCCATTAACGATTCACTTTTACGCCTTATGCATCATTACTGGCATTGCAGTAGCAATTTGGCTTGGTGATAAAAGATTTCGTGCTCAAACTGTTAATGGTCGATCAGTTGTCTCTGAAGTAGCGATTACAGCGGTACCAGTTGGCATCATTGGTGGACGGATCTACCATGTAATTTCTTCACCTTCTGCTTATTTCGGTGCAGATGGCAATCCATTGGATGCGCTAAAGATTTGGCAAGGCGGATTGGGTATTTGGGGCGCTATTTCTCTGGGGCTAGTGGGTGCTTATCTGCGATACAGAACATTGCAAAAGCGAATCGATTTGCCATCATTTGCAGTGTTTGTGGATGCATTAGCTCCGGGAATTTTATTTGCCCAAGCGATAGGACGTTTTGGAAATTGGTTTAATGGCGAACTATTTGGACGCCCATTAGATTCATGGTGGGCACTAGATGTTCCATCAAAGTATCGCCCTTTTGGATTTAGTGAATTTGAATCCTTTCACCCAACTTTTTTGTACGAAGCAATCTGGTGCACCCTTGTGGCAACGCTATTGATTGCCTTTGGCAAGCACCTTAAGGCTGGACAGGTTTTTGCAGCATATGTATTTGCCTATTGCGTTGGCAGATTTTTCATCGAGCTAATTCGCATTGATTCAGCTAATACCATCGCCGGATTACGTGTGAACGTATGGGTGAGTGTGATTGTGGCTATTGGCGCAGCACTTATTTTCGCTCGTGGCTCAGGAAAGAATGCATAGCTTTCAGGTAGGCTTTACAAATGGCACTTGAGGATGTTCATGAGCGCAATCAACAACACCGTACCCACCGAGCAGGTTGGCTCCGCGCTGCAGTCCTAGGTGCAAATGATGGTTTGGTATCAACTGCATCCTTAATGGTTGGTGTCGCAGCAGCAGGTAAAAATGATTTTTTAGTTACTGCTGGCATTGCAGGAATAACAGCTGGTGCGATGTCCATGGCAGTTGGCGAATATGTTTCGGTGCGTTCACAAAATGATGTTGAAGCATCCGATCGCCTATTAGAAATCGAACATTTAGCGGCAGATCCAGAAGGTGAATTACAAGAGCTTCAGCACATTTATATTGAACGTGGCCTGACCCCGGCACTTGCATTGCAAGTTGCATTAGAAATGCACCGTAAAGATCCATTGGAAGCACATTTACGTGATGAGCTTGGGCAACACCTACACACCAAGGCCCGCCCGATTCAGGCCGCAGTTGCATCTGCAATTGCATTCACAACCGGTGGCTTGATTCCATTTGCGGGAGCTTTTGCTCCAACCCTTGGGGCTAAGGCGTGGAGCATTGTTGGATTTACTTTAGGTGGCTTAATTCTGACCGGTGTTATAAGCGCCAGAATTTCTGGTTCAAAGGTATTGGCCCCAACGGTTCGCGTCTTAATCGGTGGATGCTTAGGAATGGCCATTACAGCTGGAATTGGCCAAATCGCCAATATCTCAGGCATCTAAACAAGGCGCACTGAGGCTTCCCTTTTACCTACTTGTTGCTACCATTTCGCATTAGGCACGGCCGGGCCAAGGATGTCCCTCTTCACGTAGGACCATTCTGTAGGAGCTTCGCGCATGGTACTTGCATCCAATTATCCACAAGCACAAGGGCTCTATAACCCTGCCCAAGAACATGATGCTTGCGGAGTTGCGATGGTTGCGACCCTTAACAAGATTGCAACGCACGAGATTGTTGCAAAAGCGCTAACAGCTCTTCGTAACATGGAACACCGCGGCGCATCAGGTGCCGAACCAGATAGTGGTGATGGTGCAGGCATATTGATCCGCGTCCCAGATGCCTATTTTCAGGCAGTTGTAGATTTCAAACTTCCAGCAGCTAATGCATATGCAACAGGTATTGCATTTGTGGCACAGGGGGCAGATGTAAAGAGTGATATTGCAAAGATCGCCGAACAAGAGGGTTTAGTTGTACTTGGCTGGCGAGAAGTTCCAATCAATTCAACATCTCTGGGCAAGACCGCGCTATCGGTTATGCCCGATTTCCATCAATTGTTTATTGCCGGCGCAAATGGCGAAACAGGAATTGCGCTCGATCGACTTGCCTTCTGCCTGCGAAAGCGCGCAGAGCATGCTTTGGATCTGTACTTTCCATCGTTGTCATCACAGACCATTGTGTACAAGGGAATGCTAACAACTGGTCAGCTAGAAGAGTTTTTTCCAGAACTATCGGATGAACGAGTTGTGTCACCACTTGCCTTAGTCCACTCACGTTTTTCTACTAATACTTTTCCATCATGGCCACTTGCACACCCTTATCGTTTTATTGCACACAATGGTGAAATAAATACCGTAAAGGGAAATCGCAACTGGATGCGCGCTCGCGAATCTTTACTTGCTAGCGATGTAATTCCCGGTGACCTGAAGCGTCTGTTTCCAATTGTTGAAATGTCAGGATCGGATTCTGCATCCTTTGATGAAGTTCTAGAGCTGTTGTATTTGGGTGGGCGTTCATTGCCTCATGCAGTGTTAATGATGATTCCAGAAGCATGGGAGAACCATGCAACGATGCCGCAAAACCGTCGCGATTTCTATGCCTTCCACGCTTCGATGATGGAGCCTTGGGATGGACCAGCATGTGTGACATTTACTGATGGACATCAAGTTGGCGCCGTATTAGATCGAAATGGACTTCGTCCTTCACGTTTTTGGGTGACTAAAGATGGCCTTGTTGTTCTTGCATCTGAAGTTGGCGTGCTTGATATTCCAGCAGAAAACATCGAACGAAAAGGTCGCCTGCAGCCAGGAAAAATGTTCTTAGTTGATATCGAACAGGGCCGCATTATTGAAGATGGTGAAATTAAAGATGAACTAGCAAATGCTGCACCATACAAAGATTGGCTGCACGCAGGAATGGTCAAGCTCAGCGACCTTCCTTCACGCGAACACATTGTTTATCCGCACTCATCAGTTGTTCGTCGCCAACGTGCATTCGGATATACAGAAGAGGATCTGCGCATCCTTGTTACGCCAATGGCCAAGAACGGTATGGAAGCACTTGGCTCGATGGGAACAGATACCCCTATTGCCGCCCTTTCGGACAAGCCGCGCTTAATCTTTGATTACTTCTCGCAATTATTTGCGCAGGTTACTAATCCACCATTAGATGCAATTCGAGAAGAACTTGTAACAAGTCTTGGAACATCCATGGGACCAGAGCACAATTTGTTGGATCCAGGTCCATCGAGTTGCCGTCAAATTTCTTTGGCATTTCCTGTAATCGACAATGATGAACTTGCAAAGATCATCCATGTAAATGCCGATGACGATTTTCCAGGCCTCAGTGCGCATGTAATCCGTGGCCTGTTCAGCATTGCAGACGGTGGGGATTCATTACGCGATCGCCTCAATGAAATTAAGGTTGAAGTTTCACAAGCAATCAATGATGGTGCTCGCATAATTGTTTTGTCTGATCGAGATGGCGATGCCGAAAATGCACCGATTCCCTCATTGCTTTTGACATCTGCAGTTCATCATCATCTGATCCGCGAAAAGACTCGTACCAAGGTTGGTCTAGTTGTTGAAGCAGGAGATGTTCGCGAAGTTCACCATGTCGCACTGCTTATCGGTTACGGCGCAG
>JBILJK010000088.1:0-4115 GCA_044377285.1 Candidatus Planktophila sp. | reverse complement strand
ACTATGCATTACGACCCTCCTACAAGCGCCTGTAGCTCAGTCGGATAGAGCACCCGCCTTCTAAGCGGGTTGTCGCAGGTTCGATTCCTGCCAGGCGCGCAGCCGTTTTAAAACATAAAAGAACCCAGGGCTACCCTCGCGGCCCTGGGTTCTTCTATTTATTTTTTGAGTTTTTAGATTACTTGTTCATTCTTCCGATTAGCTCTTTTGCCTTAGCAAGGAATGTTCCTTCGATAACAATGAAGCCGGTTGAGGCTGCACCTAGTGAACACTCTGGTGACAAGAAGTACTCAGCGAGCTGCTTAACAGCTGCTCCCTTTGTCTTGTCTGTATATGAAGTCTCTAGCAACATGTAGCTGATGATTCCTAGTGGGTATGCACCAGCAACCTTTGTGTTGTAATCGAAAGTAACAATTCCGTCAGCAGCTTGCTTTGCCTCACCTAGGAATGCTGATGTTGCAGCTGAATCTGGGTATGTGAAGTTACCAGAAGCATTTCCAATGTATGCAGCACGGAGACCAAATGATGTGCCCCACTGCTTTTCTGCATATGTGATTGAGTATGGAGACTTCGCAGCAAGTGTTGCAACTCCCTGTGAACCGTTTGCACCAACAATACGACCGATGTTTGCAGTGTCGTTGATGTTTCCTGGGAACGCAGTTGTAAATGCATCGTTAGCTGGCTTATTCCAAACTGTTGGAGCCACACCATTCATGAATCGTGTGAAGTTGTTTGTAGTTCCTGAAGTATCTGAACGGAAAACAACCTTGATTGGCTTGTTAGGAAGTGTGTAGTAAATATTTTTTGAAGAGTTACGCAAAACAATTGGATTACCACTCTTATCCACAGCAACGTTTCCTGATGAAGTCTTTCTGTAAACAACTGTCTTAATTGAGCGGTTGTTATCCGCAACGATCGCTGGATCATTCCACTTAGTAATTTCACCTGCGAAAATCTTTGCAACTGTAGTTGATGAAAGGTAGATGTCTTTCTTTGCAGGCAGGTTAACTAGAACTGCAATAGGAGCGGCAACGATTGGTGCATGGAAAATTGTTGAGCGCTTGTTTGCCCCCGTGTGTGCTGAATCTGAAAACCAAAAATCTCCAATTTTATTATCGGAGTTGTTCTTGCCTGTTCCTGAACCAGTTGATGTGTAAACAAATGAGTGTTCAGTCTTCTTAGCAAAGCCTGCCTTGCAAGCTTCTACTAGAGGAACCACAAATGATGCACCTGAGCCCGCTAGATCTACAGCGTGTGCTGGTTGTGCAGATGAAACTGCGATTACTGCGGCAACAGCGAATGCTTTTGCCTTATTTGAAAACTTCATTTAATACCTTTCGTAGGAGGGTAAAACCTTTACATCAACGAAAGTAATCAGGCAGAGTTACGATTAGGCAAGAACTAAGTTAACAAAACCCCTACCTTTGGTGAACAGTAGGTGTCAGCCAAACCGTCCAGTTACGTAATCCTCGGTGCGCTTGTCAGTTGGCGAAGAGAAGATCTTGCTCGTTGGAGCGGTCTCAACCATGACCCCTGGGCCACCATCAGATAAGAAGAAAGCTGTGTAGTCAGCAACGCGCGCTGCTTGCTGCATATTGTGAGTAACAATGACGATCGTCATCGACTTTGCTAATTCTGAAATTGTTTGTTCAATTCTGAAAGTCGATCCTGGGTCTAGGGCAGAGCAAGGCTCATCCATCAAAAGAACTTGAGGCTCAACCGCCAAAGCTCGGGCAATACACAAGCGTTGCTGTTGTCCACCTGATAGCGCGCCACCGTGTTCGCCGAGTCGATCTTTAACTTCACTCCAAAGACCTGCACGTACCAGACATGACTCGAGAAGTTCATCTGTATTGCTTTTCTTTAACTGAGCAAGCTTGAGTCCAGACAAAACATTTTCGCCGATGGTCATAGATGGGAATGGGTTTGGCTTCTGGAAAACCATGCCAACGCGCAGACGAATTTTTGTTACATCTGTTCCTGGTGCATAAATATCTTTGCCATCAAGTAAAACTTCACCAGCAAGTGCAGCTGTTGGAATGAATTCGTGCATACGGTTAAGTGTGCGCAAGTACGTTGACTTTCCGCAGCCTGAAGGTCCGATTAATGCGGTGACAGTACCGGCGGCAAAATCCAATGAAACATCTGAGAGCACATGCTTGGTGCCAAACCATGCGTGAACTCCGCGTGTTTCAAGCCCAGTGCCAAGAAGGTTGGTCCCTGGGACTCGTTGCTCACGATTGCCTGCAACTGATGCAAGAGATGATGGCTTCGTTGTCTGCATTTTTTTCTCCATGTTGTTATCGTTATTTGAATTCTCTGTCGGGGTCATCTCAAGCAACCTTTCTACCGCTGAAGTACCGGGCAAGTCCAAATAGAACAACAATCAGGATTAGCAGGATCAGCATTCCACCCCACGCCCTTGCATACGCTTCTTCTGTTCCGCCGGTAAGGAATGCCTTCCAAATATAAAACGGTAGCGAGCCCATTGGGCCTGACGTTGGATTGAAGTTAAGAGCATCTGCCCCACCCGAGACAAGAAGAATTGGAGCGGTTTCGCCGATGATGCGAGCAATTCCAAGGATTACCGCTGTCACTAATCCACTTTTTGCAGCAGGAACCACGACGCCGGAAACTGTGCGCCACTGAGTTGCACCAAGTGCTACACCAGCTTCACGAAGTTCGTTTGGAATTAGTAGCAGCATCTCTTCAGCTGTACGTGCAATTGTTGGAATCATCAAGATGCTTAAAGCCAAGGAGCCCATCAAGCCAGTTAATTCCTGAGTTACAGGAATAACTAAAATTGAAAGAATAAATAATCCGGCAACGATTGATGGAACACCGCTCATTGCTTGAACAAGGAATTTAATTGGTCGAGCTAATTTTCCGCGAATCTCAGTTAAATACAGCGCAGTTAAAAGACCAATTGGAAAACTGACAATTAGTGCGCCACCCACCATGATGATGGTTCCGACAAGAGCATGTAAAAGTCCACCTGACTGAACAGGATCATTCACGGAAGCTTGTGTCATGTCATTGGCAAACATGCCAAAGTGAATTCCCTTGTAGCCCTTTAACACCACGGTCATAACAATGCTGACAATTGGAATTAAAGTTATGGTCATTGCAAGAAATGCAAAACTGCTGAGCAGGGAATCCTTGGCGGCAGCTAAATCACGAAGTCGCAGTTGCTGTACAAAAATTAGAAGGCTTGCAAAGAAAAAGTACGCTACCGCAAAACCTAACTTGCCTCTAAGCCCAGTGAATTCGATTGCCCCAGCCGCAAGAATGCCGGCCAAGACTAATATGGAAGCTGTCGCTAATCGCTGCGTGATCGAAGTACCCCAAGGCTTTTGAGGTTTTGGAATAGTGGATTGAGTCATCGTCCCTTTTTCCCAAACTTATTGATTAATACATCAGAAATAGCATTTACGGTCAAGGTGAGAAGGAACAAGACAAGGCCCGCAGCCATAAGTGCATTGACTTCTTCTGGACCCGCTTCACCAAACTTCAAAAGAATAAGTGAGGCAACGTTTCCACCGGCACCAAATAGAACCTGCCAGTTGATCTGATAAACAACGTTAAGAACTGTATAAACCGCAACGGTTTCACCCATTGCACGTCCTAGGCCAAGCATGGCGCCACCTACGACACCACCGCGGCCATAAGGAATTACAACTGCGCGAATCATTGCTAATTTCGATGCACCTAATGCATAAGCCGCTTGCACTCGATCCAACGGTGTTTGATCAAAGATTTCGCGAGAAATTGCTGTAACGATTGGAATAATCATGATTGCAAGAACTAGTCCTGCGATAAATGGTGAGCGTTCAAAGATTGGTGCAGGAACATCAAAGATTGGAATAAATCCTAAATATTTATTGATGAGTTTTGCCCAATATTCGGCGCTACTCATCAAAACAATGAAGCCCCAAAAACCAAATAACAGAGACGGGAAGGCTGCCATCAGATCGATAAGAGAAATCAACAGCTTCTTCACTGGTCCGCGTGCATAGAAGGTCAAATACAGCGCACTCAAGACAGCGATCGGAACTCCAACAATGACAGCAATAAAAGCTGCTAAGAAAGTTCCAATAAGCATTGCGCCAAGACCA
>JBILJK010000087.1:0-4201 GCA_044377285.1 Candidatus Planktophila sp. | reverse complement strand
TTGAAGCCCCGTCACGCGCGGCGCGCAATGCGATAGCTAAACCGATTCCACGAGATCCACCTGTAATAAATATTCGTTTCCCTGCAAGTGACATTTACTTACCCTTCTTAGACATGAACTTCATGAATGCTTCCATAGCTTCATCTGATTGCAACGCCATTGAGAAAATCTCGAATTCTGCCTTCATGATCGCGGCGATTGCATCATGATTCTTGGCTTTTAACAGAGCTTTTGTATTGATAATGGCCTGGGGTGGTTGTTCTGCAATGTGTTGTGCGATCTTCATAACATGTGCCATCGGATCCGCATCTTTTGCTGCAGCTAAGCCCATCTCAATTGCTGAATCCGCATCAAAGCTTTCACCTGTCATAAAAATCCGTGCTGCTCGTTGATAGCCAACTAACTGTGGGAATAAGAAACTAGATCCAGCTTCTGGCACCAATCCTAAAGACGCAAATGGCATTGAAAAATTAGCGGTTGGTCCCGCAATGACAACATCGCAATGCAGCAACATTGTGGTTCCTACGCCAACAGCATTTCCCTTCACAGCAGCTAGCAAAGGCTTTGGAAAGTTAAGAAGGGCCGCCAGAAATTTGGCAACCTCTGAATCATCCGATGTAGGCGGATTGTTCATAAAATCCATGATGTCATTGCCAGCGGTGAAATGATCACCCTCTGCTGTCAGCACCACCGCTCGGATTCCAAAATCCCCCGCAGCATCATTGAGGGCTTGAGACAACTCTGAATACATCGACCGAGTTAGCGCATTCATCTTTTCAGGTCGATTAAAACTGAGGGTTAGCACTCGTCCCTCTTGTTTTGCCACAATTTCACTCATTCGGGCATCTTATGGGGTGACTAGAGGAAACAAAAAGAGCACAATGGAGACACGCGGAGAGGCGGCTATTTATATGACAAGAGACATAACGATTTCGACAAGGGAGTTAACTCCATTTGAACAATTGGTTTTGGAGTTGGTCTGCGAAGGGAAATCAAACGGAGCTATCGCTCTTCAGACATCACACAGTGAAAAAGTGATTGAAAACACCGTGAGCCGTAGTGCGCAAGTATTTGGAATTAAATCAGATAGTGAAACCAACCTTCGAGTCCTTCTAGCACTTGCTTATCGTGCCCATTACGGTGACAGCGCTTTTGATAAGTTGAATATTCCTTGTTCTCATTTGGAAGTTGGTCCAGATGGAAAGTCGATGTGTAATCGTCACATCGACTGAGGGCAACCACTCTGTAGTTTTCATCGAGTGGTGACCCTCGCACTTTCACATCTCCAACATCTACGCACGGAGTAGACATGGCACTGTATTGATTTTCTGATCAGTGCCTAAAAGGGAGAGAGAAGTAAATGAAACGAAGAACTTTTGACAAGCTAGTCTCATATGTCGGCCTGGGATTAGCTGTACTGCTTTTTATCTTTGCTGGATTACTAAATTTCGGTGGTGGTTTTGCAAACGAGAATGTGCGAACTCAATTAGCCAATCAAAATATTGCATTCCCTATTGAAGCCGGACTACCTGCAAACACCAAGGATCAACTTACTAAGTGGGCTGGCAAGCAGGTAGTAAATGGCGAAATGGCTCGGGATTACTCAGATCTATTCATCCTTGAACACATGAACGCATCTGCTACTGCTGTAATGGGCAAGCCTGCAACCTACTCTGAAGTTTCTTCAGCTTACTTAACCGCACAGCGATCAAGTGGAACAGATGCTGCGCAGTTACAGAAATTATCTGATCTTCGTGATTCGTTGTTCATGGGAAACACTCTTCGAGGCATGCTCCTTCAGGCATATGCATTCGGAATGATGGGTGTCATTGCAGGGTATGCAGCTATTGCATCTCTTGTTGGTGGTTTTGTGTTTCTTCTGTTAGCAATTGCAGGGTTGATGCATATTCGTCGTACTCCTGAGGATGCGACGATTTAACCCCCAACTCTCCGTGAGGGGCTAAAAAAGCGCCCCTGGGTTTATCCCAGGGGCGCTCTCCTTTGCAATCTTTTTCTCTTTAGCGCTCTAGCTTTCCTGCGATAAAGTCTTCAGTCTTCTGATGAGCTGCCTCATCTGTGTACTGAGTTGGCGGTGTCTTCATGAAGTAACTAGATGGTGAGAGCAACGCTCCACCAATCTTGCGATCAAGACCGATCTTTGCGCAACGAAGCGCATCGATGATTACACCAGCTGAGTTAGGTGAATCCCAAACCTCCAACTTGTATTCAAGGTTGAGAGGAACATCGCCAAATGCACGGCCTTCGAGGCGAACGTAGGCCCACTTGCGATCATCTAGCCATGGAATGTAGTCAGAAGGTCCGATGTGAACATTCTTCTCACCAAGATCATGATTCAACTGTGATGTCACAGAGTTTGTTTTTGAAATTTTCTTTGATTCAAGACGATCACGCTCGAGCATGTTCTTGAAGTCCATGTTTCCACCAACATTTAACTGGTAGGTACGGTCTAGGTGAACGCCACGATCCTGGAACAACTTAGCCATGATGCGGTGAGTGATTGTCGCACCAACTTGGCTCTTAATGTCATCTCCAACAATCGGAAGTCCTGCATCTGCAAACTTCTTTTCCCAGACAGGATCTGATGCAATAAACACTGGAAGCGCATTAACAAAGGCACATCCTGCATCAATTGCACACTGTGCGTAATACTTAGCAGCTGTTTCAGAACCTACGGGCAGGTAGCAGATCAAAACATCGATCGCTTCATCTTTTAGCACCTGTACAACATCTACAGCCGGGGCATCTGATTCCTTGATTGTCTCGCGGTAATACTTGCCGAGACCATCATTTGTGACACCGCGAAGAACTGGTACACCAGTCTTAGCAACATCGCTAAATTTAATTGTGTTGTTCTCGCTTGCCCAAATTGCATCAGCAAGGTCAAGTCCAACCTTCTTCGCATCAACATCGAAGGCTGCAACAAACTTGATGCTAGAGATGTGGTATCCCCCAACAACAGCGTGCATAAGACCTGGGATCTCTTGATCTAGGGCAGCATCTTTGTAATATTCAACGCCCTGGACTAATGAGTTAGCGCAGTTTCCAACGCCAACGATTGCAACACGGATGTCGCCTTTACCGGTTGTGATATTCACTCTATTTCCTCTCGGTTTTGATCATGTCTTCCAGCCAAGCAATCTCTCGATCAGCTGTCTCTAGTGAATGACGTCGCCACTCCTCCAGATATTTGTCGATACCAACAGGTGACTTCTCGAGTTCACCACGAAGGATTTCGGCTTTCTCCTTAAGGCGACGATGGCGTCCCTCAAGAATTCTTACTCTGTTATTTGCTGAAGTCGGACTAAAGAATGCGAAACGAATTTCAAATCCTTCATCTTCCCAAGTTTCTGGTGTTACTGATTCGGTCAACAATTCAAATCTGCGAGCGCCCTTATCGGTGATGTCATACACAATGCGGGAACGACGAGATGTAGCCTCAACAACAGTTTCCTCAATCACGCCTGCTTCAACCATTCGGCGAAGTTGCGGATAGAGAACGGAAAATGACAATGCGCGAAATGGCCCAAAGATGGTGCCTATGCGCTTACGGAGCTCGTAGCCATGCAATGGGGCTTGCGAGAGCAGGCCTAGAAGGGCGAATTCAAGTGACTCTGACCGTGAGCGCATCTGACCCTTCCCTTTCTGCTAGGTAATGCTCCGTATTATGTATCTATTCGATATATCGAGCCGTAATCTATTGGGATATACCCGAGCCTGCAACTCGGACTCGCCAGATGGTCAGATTTTTACCCCTGCCCGGGTGTGGCGTATCCACAGGTAATGCCCAGCACAGTTCTACCCTTTTATGTGTGTCCTACTCCGGATACTCATAGGAAGGGAAGTTTCAAGTGTCTCTACTCTCGTGGAAACTCCATGGAAACGGAAAATCAATTGGCCATGGCGAGGTTGTTTTAACTGATGAGCGCCTCACCTGGCCCCGCACCATCGGTGTAGGTCTCCAACACATCGCCGCAATGTTTGGCGCGACATTTCTGGTCCCAATCATTACGGGCTTCCCCCCAACAACAACTCTGTTTTTCTCTGGAATCGGAACTCTCCTTTTCCTAGCACTCACCAAAAACAAAGTTCCTAGCTACTTAGGTTCATCTTTTGCATTCTTGGCACCAATCGCAGCTGCAAAGACAAGCGGCGGAATGGGAGCTGCACTTGGTGGCGTCGT
>JBILJK010000086.1:0-4233 GCA_044377285.1 Candidatus Planktophila sp. | reverse complement strand
ACACTGTCCTTGTCTCTGTAATGGTTGTACAAAGTTGCACGAGAAACTTCAGAAACATCTGCAATTTCAATCATGGACATTTTTTTTAAGCCGGTAGTTGCAATCAACTGTTTTGTTGCCTCAAGGATTGCGTTTTGTGTACGGCGGTGAGTTGCTACTTGTGGCGCGTACTTATTAAGCGGCATCGACAACAGTGAGAGTTACGCCCTCACGGCTCTTGAGCTCTGCAGAGACATCGCTGAAAACACCGGACAGAGAAAGTCCCAACGCGACGCAAATTGCATTCAATAATTCAGAGGAAGCTTCTTTTTGACCGCGCTCAACCTCTGATAAATATCCAAGAGATACTCGTGCATCGCGTGCAACATCTCGTAAGGTGCGACCTTGCGCAGTGCGTGCAGCACGAAGGGTTTGACCAATAGCTTCACGAACTAGAACCATTGTCATACTCCCTTCAATTGTCGATCTTTCAATCAGATGTTTATGTACGGTGTCTAAGGATACGCGCAAAGGTGGCAATCGCGCTTGATGTAGCTGCGTTTCGCACAGATTCACGGTCACCCGAAAGGGCTAATTCGATTGTGTGGCTGATTGGGCCTTCGATGGCTACCCACACAACGCCCACCGGATAACCATCTAATGGGTTAGGACCAGCAACTCCGGTTGTACCAATAGCCCAGGTTGTTCCAAAGGATGTGATTGCACCCTTTGCCATTGCGACTGCAACCTCTTCGCTGATAACTGTGTGTTTTTCAATCAGGTCTGCATCCACATTCAAATGGGAAATCTTAATCTCATCACGATAGGCAGTTGTTCCACCGACGAATACATCTGATGCTCCGGCAATGGTAACGATTGCCGAACTTACAGATCCTGCAGTTAAAGATTCAGCGGTACTTATTGTTTCCCCGCGTTGACGCAAATGATCAACAATCTCGGCAGCAAAGCCAAGGATCTCATTTGATAACGCCATCTGCGGAGCCTTTCCTAACTGACGATTGGCCTAAATCACGATTTGTTCGTGAAAGCTGATTTTACATAATATGCACCGGTAACGATAGTGAGTATCACGGCAATATACATAAAACCATCACGGAACCAATAGAGATCCGTGCTCAAAGGCAGCACATAGAAGCCAACACCAAAGTTCTGCAGCGTCGCCTTGATCTTGCCACCCTTGTTAGCCGGGATTACTCCCCTCTTAATAACAGATAGTCGAAATAATGTGATTCCAATTTCTCGGAACAAAATTACAGATGTGATCCACCATGGCATTCTTCCAAGTACTGACAATGAAACCATCGCAGTACCAATCATGAATTTATCGGCAACTGGGTCTAGAAATTCGCCAAATTTAGTAATTGTGCCACGACTTCTAGCTAAATTTCCATCTAGCACATCTGACATTCCTAGGAGAAAGAAAACGCACCAGGAAATATATTGCCATGTTGGATCATCTCCACCATTTTTGAAAAGCGTATAAGCACCTACTGGAACAAAGAGTAGGCGCATTACTGTGATGAAATTTGGCGTAATAAAAGCTGGAAGTTTCATAGTGGCTTAGCTACCAAGTCTGCGCCCATCGAATCTATTACTTCAGCATCAACGTATTGACCGACTTTGAAATCCGTACCGATAAATGATGTTGTGCCATCTACTTCTGGTCCTTGATGGGCAGCCCGGCCTTCTTGCAGCTCTTCATCTTCAATCAGAACTCGCACACTCTCACCAATTCGGGCTTGCGCTCGAAGTGAAACCATTTCATCGGCTAAGGAAGATAGCGTTTCAACTCGTTGGGCAATCACATCTGCATCTAATTTGTCTGAAAGATTAAGTGCTTCAGTGTTATCTTCATCTGAATAACCAAACACCCCGACAGCATCTAACTTTGCCTTAGTAATAAAGTCAGCTAGATCATCAAAATCCTCTTGAGTTTCACCTGGAAAACCGACAATAAAGTTTGAGCGAATTCCAGCCTCTGGTGATACCGCGCGAACCTGGCTAATCAGATGTAAGAACTTCTCACTATCTCCAAAGCGACGCATTCTGCGAAGCACCGTTGGACTGGTGTGCTGAAAGGATAAGTCGAAGTACGGAGCGGTTTTTTCTGTTGCAATCATTGCTTGGATCAAAGTTGGGCGCATCTCAGCTGGCTGTAAATAGGACAGGCGCACGCGTTCAACACCCGGCAACGAAGCGATATCTGGCAAAATCTTTTCCATCAATTGAAGATCACCCAGATCTTTTCCATATGAAGTCGTGTTTTCGCTGACTAAAAATAATTCAGTGACACCATTTTCAGCAAGCCAGCGTGCTTCCTTGATGATGTCAGTTGGACGTCTCGATATAAATGAGCCGCGGAAGTATGGGATGGCACAGAAAGAACAGCGGCGGTCACAGCCTGATGCAATCTTTAACGGGGCCCAAGGCGCATTACCCAAGCGCTTTCTGGAAAACTCTTCACTCTCGCGCGCATCGGCGCGATCAACGGGAGCAATCGGCAGTAGCGCACGACGATCGCGTGGGACGTGAGACTTGTGGGATTCGCCCGCAATAATTGATTGCAAGCGCGCCGAAATATCCTTGTAATCATCAAATCCTAAAATTGCATCTGCTTCAGGTAGCGCATCTGCTAACTCGTTGCCGTAGCGCTCTGCCATGCAACCAACGGCAACAACTGCGCGGGTAATCCCATGACCCTTAAGTGAATTAGCCTCGAGCAAAGCATCTACAGAATCCTTCTTCGCAGACTCGATGAAACCACATGTGTTTACGAGTGCAACCTCTGCTGATTCGACATCATCAACAAGGGTCCAACCATCGGCAGCTAAGCGCCCTGCGAGTTCTTCAGAATCTACTTCGTTGCGGGCGCATCCAAGTGTGACTACTGCAACGGTGCGCTTCATTTGCGCAATCTTACCCTGTCTAAGGCTATTAAGAATCTACACCGTACGACACGCTAACAACTTCCCCATCGGTGCCGATTGAATCTACTTTATTTCCATTAACAGTTAAATCCACGCCACCAGCGTTGCCTATTCTTACATTTAAGGTGACATCGGTACTAAAGGTTTTGGTAGTTCCTTGTGATATTTGTCCACTAAACAATGTTCGCCCCGATGCATCAGAGACAAAGAGCCAACTCTTTGCACGGGATGCAGTAACAATAAGTTCGACTCCTATGCCCGTTGAAACAGTGGCCTGCTCTGTAGGAGTTGCGCCAGATGTTGGATCAGCACTTTCGGAAGGAGTTGCCGAAGCAGAGGCAATAGGTTCAGGAATATCTACGGATGCAGTGTTTGAGATTATGATTTGGGCTAGCCCAACAACAAATAGTGATGCAATTGAAATAGTTGCTAGTACTTTCCAGGAAACTTTACGGGCTTCTTCTGGTTTTTTCATCACACTATTTTCCACAAGCAAATCTTTCATGGAACGATCCACCTGCATTTGCTCATCTTCAAAAGCTGTTAGAAATACCTGAGGGTCTACGCCTAACTTAAGTGCAAGGTTTCGCAAGTGACCGCGAGCATAAGTTTCTCCGCCGCAATTAACAAAATTATTTGATTCAATCTCACGTAATAACGCACCACGAATGTTTGTAGATTCTGAAAGATCGTCGATGCTCAGCCCAGCACTCTTTCGTGCTTGAGTGATCAACGAGCCAAGAGTCATGAACTAATCCTCAAAAGGGCGGTGGGGTGATTCATTATTCTAAAGCAGAATACGAGGGGGTGAATAGATTCAGGCGTGAGAATTAGGGGTGAAAGAGAACCACCCCTTAGCAATTCACCGTCTGTTAATAATCACGAAGGGTTGCGAGCACAGAATCAAGTTCGTCAGGCTTAACCATAACGGTGCGCGCTTTGGAACCTTCTGAGGGACCAACGATGCCGCGTGACTCCATCAAGTCCATTAAGCGTCCAGCTTTCGCAAAACCAATTCGCAGTTTTCTTTGCAACATCGATGTCGACCCAAACTGTGTACCTACTACAAGTTCAACAGCTTGGCACAAAATATCGAGATCATCACCGATTTCTTTGTCAACCATCTTCATCTGGTTAACAGGTGCGGTTACATCATCGCGATATCTAGGTTTTAGCTGTTTTTTAACATGAGTAGTAACAGCTTCAATTTCTCGTTCAGAAACATATGCCCCTTGAATTCTTATTGCCCGACTTGAGCCCATAGGAATAAACAAGGCATCACCCTGTCCTACCAATTTTTCAGCAC
>JBILJK010000014.1:0-14351 GCA_044377285.1 Candidatus Planktophila sp. | reverse complement strand
TAGGCGTGTATTAGCGTAAATCTCTTGTACAGCTTGCGCCATGACATGGGCAGTTGAATGCCTTAAGACCTCGAGACCAACAGGTGATGAAATCAGGATTGATTCGACGACATCGCCATCGACCAGATCAGTCCACAGATCCTTGAGGGTCCCGTTGACCTTACAAACGACAATTTCTTTATTGTCGGCAAAGATATGCGTTGGACGCTGATCGGCTTCAACCTGAAGCGCGGCACCGTCCACTGTGATCGATATCTGAGACATGTGCCTAGCCTACCGAAGTCCTTAGCGCCATCGCTTCTATTTCATCCCTAAATTCATGTGATTGGGATAATTCTCTGCCGTTGATAGATGCGATTGGCTGGGCGATACGCAAACTGCTTAGCAAGAACGCAGACTCGATATCTGCAACTTCTGTTACAGCGATAGACCGGACCATGACGTTGAAATTTTCAATTACTAACGCTCGCATTACTCCGGGTAGCACACCATCAGAAAGAGGCGGCGTGCACCATGTGCCCGCGATCTTAAGAAGTACATTGCACACCGAACCCTCACAAATTTTGCCATCTGTGCTTGTCACCAATGATTCATCAAATCCATTGATTCGAGACTGTTCCAGGATTTCAAGGCGATGAGTGTATGGATAACTTTTTACAGGAACACCTTCAACAACTAATGGGTCGGGATGAATCCCAACCTTTGCCGCCGACACAACTTCGGTGTAAGGAAGATGAACAGCGGCCCAATTACCTGACGCATCAAATGAAACCCTCAAGAGACCAGTGGAATGAATCTCTGCTTGTAGCAAAGTGGCGATCGATTGGCGAACAAGTTCTTCGCTCGGCAAAACAATGTGCTCTTTGGCCGAACTATTGACTGCTCTTCTCATGTGACGAGACAGTGCCCACGGTTTTCCATCAACAGTTTTAATTGTTTCAAAAATGCCAGCACCTTCTAACCAACCCAGTGATGAGCATTGTGACTGTTCTTGTGGAACCAGAGATCCGTTGACAATTACTTTCACTGCAGCTCTCCCCCAGCAATAGAAATTAATCGCCGTGCTTTAAGTTGAGTCTCTTCCCATTCGGCGCTCGCATCACTACCCCACGTGATTCCAGCACCAGTTCCAAAATTCAGGTGTGAGTCTTTCCAAAATGTTCGAATCGCGACGGATAGCACCCCTTGATTTCCTTCAACCCATCCCAAAGCACCGCAGTACGGACCGCGAGGAATTTCATTTGTTGCAATGACTTGTGTGGCTGATGATTTCGGCGCACCACTTACGGAACCAGGTGGCGACAGTGCTGTAAGAATTTCACGCCACGAAATATTGTCCAATAATTCACCTTCAACATCAGAGACAAGATGCTGTAATCCCGGATGCTCTTCACTAGAAAGCAACCGTGGAACTTCTACAGTTCCACTTTTGCAGATTTGGCCTAAATCATTACGCATCAAATCAACAATCATCACATTCTCAGCTTGGTCTTTTGATCCAAACTTGTGTGAATTGGTGGGCTGCGTACCTTTGATTGGCGAACTTTTGACCTTAGACCCGCTTCGACTAAGGAATAACTCGGGAGAAGCGGATGCAATCATCAATCCAGGGACCTCAAAGTAGCTTGCCCATGGCGCTGGATTGTTCTTTAAAATTTCAGAGAAAAGACCACGTAGTGATTGACCATCATCTTCGTGTGTCAGTCTTCTACATGCATTTACTTGATAGACCCAACCATCGGCGATTGCGCTTCGAATTCGTTCAACATAATCCATATATTGATCGGCTTTAAGGGATGAACTCCATGAACCTTTCAGTGGAATCCATGACGAGGTTGGGAAAGGTGCTTCTATAACTGTTGCAAACTTTGCGGCAAAGAAATGATTTTCAAATGTTGTTGATACAGCCCAAAACCCGCCATCTTCTAGGCATTGAGGATTATGTGACACTTCGACAAGATCGGTGGCTAACCTGCCACCCATCCAAAACAGTGAAGAATCTTCCGCATAAGGCACGGGCTAACGCTAACCAATCAACCTCACTTTGGCGCTTACGCCTCTCCTGCGATAGATTTACCCTCCTCGCGGACGTAGCGCAGTTGGTAGCGCGGAACCTTGCCAAGGTTCAGGTCGCCGGTTCGAACCCGGTCGTCCGCTCTGATAGTCGCCGCATCGAAGGCATTCTTTTCGAAGAATAAAATTGTGCGGCGATATTTCTATGGTCGGGTGGCCGAGAGGCGAGGCAAGGGACTGCAAATCCCTCTACACGGGTTCAAATCCCGTCCCGACCTCCATTCTTAGAGAAAGCGTTATCAAGAAACACAACGGAGGCACAATGTCCGACGATGAATCAACTCGACCTTGGGGTCGCTATGAAGTCTTGCAGGAAAGTGATGTTCATAAAGTTAAGTGCATCTATGTAAAGCCCGGAACGCGACTGTCATATCAGCGCCACCAAAAGCGCAGGGAACATTGGTTTATTGTTTCTGGCGTTGCAACTGTTGTTATTGATGGTCAAACATTTACGAAGCTTCCGGGTGAAACGGTCAATGTTCAGGTCGGACAACTTCATCGAATAGGTAATAGTGGTACCGAAGAATTGGTTTTCGTTGAAATCCAGACCGGTACATATTTTGGTGAAGATGATATTGAGCGTCTTGAGGATGATTACGCCCGCTAGTTCACTCTTATAGAGCCAGATCACTGTTGTATAGTTTGCCCACCTAAGGATCGTTGGCTCAGCGGTAGAGCACCACATTGACATTGTGGGGGTCACTGGTTCGATCCCAGTACGGTCCACTTAGATATCGATCACATTTAACACATCTAACCCCTAATAAAGCAAAGCCTACTCGCGAGTTCGGCTGATGAATCTTTACAGTTATAGCATGCAGACAGATGTTAGATATCCAACCATCATTCAAGGTGGAATGGGTATCGCGGTCTCTTCATGGCAATTAGCTAAGCAAGTAGCAATTGCGGGTGAACTTGGAGTTATTTCCGGCACAGCTATTGATTCGGTTGTCGCCAGGCGTTTACAAGATGGCGATATTTCTGGCGATATTCGCCGCGCAATGTCCTATTTTCCTAATCAGAAAACTATCGCGGAGATAATGGATCGGTTTTATGTTGAAGGTGGGCGCGCAGACAATAAACCATATTTGGATGTTCCAAAACTAAGCATCAAGGGGAACCTTTTTTCTAACAATTTATTAGCTGTGTCTAGTTTTGTTGAAGTGTGGCTTGCAAAAGAAGGCCATAACGGTTTAATCGGAATGAATATCTTGGAAAAGATTCAACTAGCTATTCCTGCGCAGCTATACGGTGCGATGCTTGCTGATGTCGATTACATCTTGATAGGTGCCGGAATTCCAGCACAGATTCCTCATTTGTTAAATGAAATATCAATTGGCAAAAAGGTTGCTATGAAAGTTGAAGTTGCCGACACAAAAGATAAGCACTATTTACATTTTGATCCAACAATTCTTGGAATCGACAATTTTCCAATAAAGCGCCCTCAATTTTTGGCAATCGTTTCATCACATGCATTAGTTGCATACTTAAATAAAGATGAAGAGACCAAGCCCGACGGTTTTGTAATCGAATACCACGTTGCCGGTGGTCACAATGCTCCCCCGCGAGCTAAAAATGCAATCGATGAAAATGGCGAAGCGGTCTATAACGATTTAGATATTCCCAATCTTGAAAAGATTCTTGCCTCGGGATCTCCTTTCTGGCTGGCCGGAGGATTTGCAACACCATCGAAAGTTGTTGAGGCCTTGGCCCACGGCGCTAAAGGGGTGCAGGTTGGATCAGTGTTTGCTCTATCTAGTGAATCTGGATTCACTGAGGAAAATCGTTCTGGTGTTATCAACTCTCTCGCAGACCCGAACATGAAGGTCCTGACGGATGCCAGTGCTTCTCCAACTGGATTTCCATTCAAAGTTATTCAGAACAACCAAACTCTTTCCAACGACAACCTATACAAAAAACGTACCCGCATCTGCGATCTCGGCTATCTACGAACGATGTACCAACGTGAAAAGGGAGGGATCGGATACCGCTGCCCTGCCGAACCTTTGGACAATTATGAGTTTAAGAATGGCCAAGTAGATCAAGCTAAAGGATCAAAGTGTTTGTGCAATGCCCTTATGGCAGATATTGGCTTAGGGCAGGTAAGACCAGATGGTCGAATCGAAATATCGCTTTTAACTTTCGGTTCTGACCTTGAAGGACCGCGCGCTATGCGCGCAAAATACCCCAATGGATGGAACGCAGTTCAGGCAATTAACTTCTTAAAGGAACAAATTACCAAGTAACCCAAACTATGATTCAGCAGTTATGAATCAATTACTACTCAACATTCCAGCCTTTGCAATTGCCACCCTTCTCTTGGTTATGGTTCCGGGCCAAGGTGTTGCAATGGTTTTGCGGCAATCCATTCTTGGGGGAAGCAAGGCCGCATTCTTTTCAGCAATTGGCAATTGTGCAGGGATCCTGACGTGGACAATTTCAAGTGGCATCGGCCTTTCAGCAATCTTTGCACAATCACAGACCGCCTACTCAATTTTAAAATGGGTCGGAGTTACTTACTTGGTCCTAGTTTCGCTTCAAACCTTGCTTGCTCTGCGCCAAGAATTTGGGAAATTCGACCTTGAAACCAAAAGTGAAGTCAGTAACTGGGCATCTTTTCGATTGGGTCTGATTACTAATCTGACAAATGTTAAAGCTGCTGTTTATGCCGTTGCTTTCCTACCTGCTTTTGTCCCAAGCAGCTTTTCACTAGCCTGGGGAATTTTCATCTTCGGCTCGATCTGGGCCCTAGTTTCTATCCTCTGGAATATCTCATTGATTTGGACAGTTAAAAAGTCATCGGTCTATATTCAAAGACCTGTTGTTAGGCGCGCGTTAACTGCTATTTCAGCATTAGGAATTATGGGGCTAGCAATTGGCCTTGCTTTATCGTCTGGCCGATAAACCTTCAATAAAGGTAAGACTGTTCTGAAATATTAATTCTTGGTCATAGTCCATTGTTGCTACGTGATAACTATTCACTAACTCGATTCGGGCTTTATTTGTTGATCCAATCTCAGCCAAAATAATTTCTGTGTTAGCGACTGGCAATGTGTGATCATCGACTGAATGAAACAATTGAACTGGGACCGTGACTTTGCCAAGATTGCGACGAGTTACTCGGAGCATTTTGAGCAGTTGGTAAATCCCGCGTGTCGGCAATGCGTCGTATCCCCACTCAGTTATCCCAGGACGCTTTATGTCATCTCCAACACTTGTTCGCAACTTCTGAAAGCGGGACAAAAAGAAGGCCAATTCGACCGGAATTCCTTTAACGTAAATCATTGGATTGACAAGAATTATTCCTGCTATCACTTCATTATTTGATTCTGCAACGTTTAGTACAGTCCCACCACCCATAGACAGCCCAACCAAAAAAATAGTGTCACAGGTTTTTTGAAGCTCGCTCAATTCGAATGTGATCTTTGCGGGCCACTCATCCCACTTAGTCTTGTTGAGATTTTCCACCTTTGTTCCGTGGCCCGGCAGTAAAGGAACGCGAACTGTGTACCCCTTTGAATGCAGGAACTCGCCCCACGGGCGCATAGAAGCAGGTGAACCAGTAAATCCATGGACCAAAAGAACGCCCACGTGCGCATTTTTACCGGAACCACGTGCGGCCCAATCACTTATCCATCCTGCTGGTGCACCTTCAACTGCCATAACTAAATAATACGACCTGACCGATGTCAGTTCAATGACATACGATCGACCTTATGGTGAACATTTCAGAAACCGCTCTATTGGACACCACATTTGCTGTTCTAGATCTTGAAACATCTGGTGGCTCTCCTCAATCAGGAGCCGGTATAACTGAAATCGGTGTAGTAAAAGTTCGCAGTGGCGTAGTTCTTGGAACATTTCAAAGTTTTGTGGATCCGGGGCACTCGTTGCCACCATTTATTACGCAGTTAACAGGAATTACTGATGAGATGCTGTTATCGGCTCCCTACATCGATGAGGTACTTCCAACACTTTTTGAGTTTCTAGGATCAAAAGAGGAAACAGTGCTTGTTGCGCACAACTCTCCTTTCGATATGAGTTTTCTCAAGGCGGCAGCCCTTGCCCACGAATATCCGTGGCCTAATTACCTAACAATTGATACCGCACGTTTGGCTCGAACGGTGCTTGATCGAGATGAAGTTATCAATTGCAAACTTGGAACCCTTGCAGAATTTTTCAATGCACGCACATCACCAAACCACCGGGCGCTAGATGATGCTTTGGCAACAGTGGATGTCCTGCATGGAATTATCGAGCGACTAGCAGGGCACAATGTGTCGACCTTTGAAGAGATGCGAAACTTTCCTTCACGCAAGAAAAGAACTAAGCGCCCAATTTCTGAGTAAGTTCGGCCCATTTCGACACTAAACGAGTTGCCGCCCCAGAATCAATCGCATCGACAGCACGAGAAACTCCAAGTGCAATTCGATCATGGAGATTGAGATCAAAGTTTGCCTCGTACGCCGCTATTGCAGCTGCAGCATTAAGCACAACCGCATCTCGTGGCGCACCCTTTTCGCCTGCAAAAATAGAGGTAGTGATGCGAGCATTTTCAGTTGAATCTCCACCAACAAGTGCTTCGATTGGCGCTCTAGAAATACCAAAATCTAGCGGGTCAATCAGATCACTTGAGATCCCTCCGTTGCCAATTGAGATCACAGAGGTAGTGGTTGCAAGGGTGATTTCATCCAAGCCATCATCACCACGGAAAACAAAGCCATCAACGCCACGATCAGCCAAAACCTGGGCCATCACTGAATGCATTCGTTTATTGGCAACACCAATTGCAGCGGCCTTAGGTCTGGCAGGGTTTGCCAACGGTCCCAACAGATTGAAGACAGTCGGAGTTCCAAGTTCTTTTCGTGCAGGAGCAGCAAAGCGCATCGCTGGATGAAATACGGGGGCGAAACAAAATCCAATTCCAAGTTCTGTAAAAGTTTTTTCCACACCCGCACCATCAAGATTGATATTGAGCCCAAGGGCTTCTAGTAAATCCGCAGCCCCTGACTTAGATGATGCAGCACGATTTCCATGTTTGACGACTTTCACACCGGCTGCAGCAGCAATGATTGCCGATGTAGTTGAAATATTAATTGTGTTTGCACCATCACCACCAGTGCCAACAGTGTCAACTGCTCTTTCCTTAATTGAAATGGGGGCGCTATGTTGATACATCTGTGTAACTAGCGCTCCTACTTCATCGGAAGTTTCACCCTTAGATTTGAGAGCAAGCAAAAAACTTTTGATCGTCTCAAGATCAGCTTTTCCGGTAAGTATTTCATTCATACACCACTGGACATCTTCGGTTTCAAGATCAATCCCCAACACCAACTGTGCAATATGTGAATCCCACTGCGATTGCATCATTGCGTTATTTAAGCAGAAATGAGAGTGGTGCCACGCAGTAGTTGTGCAGCTGTTGTTGCAAGGGTAAATGGATCAATTGGGTGTACAACAGATGCTTCCGCCATTGACCATGCTGCGAGCCAAGCATCTTCTTTCCTGCCTGTAACAACGAGAACTGGTGGGCAATTGAAAACTTCATCCTTCAACTGGCGGGCAATTCCAAGTCCACCTTCTTGGGCAGCTTCCCCATCAAGAATGAAAAGGTCAGCGCGAGAGCCGCCACCAACACTCTTGCTGTCTACATAGGCGCGTAAAGCAGACCCAGTAGCGAATTCGTGAATTTCGTGTTCTGGTAGATCCGCGGCAACTCGTCGTCCCAAGGCTGAGGCAATTGATGCTCGAACCGATGAATCATCGGAGTAAACAATGATCTGCTTCTTGGTCTCTGACATGGGACAAAGTCTATTCTCCAAGTGATGATCTGAACTCATTTCTGTGATCAGGAGCCAGCACTTTTATAGTGATCCGTTTCACCTCAGATGCGCTCATTTTCGACACCCTATGGGCTTGATGGCAAGACGCCGAGCCTGATTTCGGGAATAATCGCCCCTATGACCAGCACAGTCGCACATCAGAAAATCACACGCCCTAACGCCGTAGCCGTGGGCACGATCGTGTGGCTTGCAAGTGAACTTATGTTCTTTGCTGCTTTGTTTGCAATGTATTTCACGATCAGAGCTGTGCAAGGTCCAGAAATTTGGGCGCAGTCAACTGAACTTCTCAATATTCCTTTTGCCGCATTCAATACGACGATTCTTGTTCTCTCGTCCGTAACCTGTCAGTTCGGAGTCTTTGCGGCTGAGCGTTTTCAAAATCACCGAACAGGAAACTTGTTTCAAATCAATAAATGGGGAATGCGTGAATGGTTTGCTACAACCTTTCTAATGGGAGCTTTTTTCGTATCAGGTCAGATTTATGAATATGCAATGTTGGTTTCCGAAGGGAAGACTCTTTCATCAGATGCCTACAGTTCAGTGTTTTATGTTGCTACCGGTTTTCACGGCTTACACGTAACAGGCGGACTCGTAGCATTTCTAATTGTTATGGTCCGAGTTTCAAAAGCCAGACGCTTCACACATCAGCAAGCAACAACAGCAATCGTAGTTTCGTATTACTGGCACTTCGTAGACGTCGTGTGGATCGCACTCTTCTCAGCGATCTACCTCATTAAGTAGTAAAGGAATCAATTGAAGCGCATATCTCGCTACCGTCGCCACAAAGCGGCTGGGCCATTTCTACTTCTATTGGCGCTATTAGCTATTGGTGCAACTTTTAGTGTTGCAAGTGCGACTACATCAGCAGAAACAACCTCTGCCGATCGCTCAGTACAAATAGAAGAAGGCCGCCAAATATTTCTAAAGGGGTGCTCTTCCTGCCATGGATTAAATGCTGAAGGAGCCCAGATTGCTCCAGCGCTCATTGGTGTTGGTGCAGCTTCGGTTGATTTCCAAGTTGGTACCGGTCGTATGCCGATGGCTGACATGAGCACGCAGGCTATGCGCAAGAATCCAATTTATAACGCTGAAGAAACAGCGGCGTTGGCTGCTTACGTCGCCTCACTAGCTCCTGGTCCAGAAATTCCAGCAGAGTCATCTCTTAACTATGAACGCGATGGAAGCACTGCCGAAGGTGGAGAATTGTTTAGAAATAACTGCGCTATGTGTCACAACTTTGCTGGACAAGGTGGGGCACTTTCGCAAGGAAAATACGCTCCAACTTTGATGGGTGTCGAACCAAAACATATTTATGAAGCAATGGTTACCGGTCCACAATCAATGCCGGTTTTCAGTGATAAAACAATTACACCTGAAGAAAAACTTTCAATCATTAAGTGGATTAAATCAGCTGAAAAAGAACCTAACCTAGGTGGTGCATCTCTAGGCCGTGTAGGTCCAGTTACTGAAGGATTGTTAGGTTGGGTTCTTGGACTCGGCTTGCTTATCGGTGTTGCTGTTTGGCTAGCTATGAAGGCGAAGTAAAATTATGTCTAATGAAATTGAAGCGATAAAAGATCCAGGACTTCCTGCTCACGTTCACCGTAAGGCTGATACTGATCCGGCTGCAGCAGACCGCGCTGAACGACAAGTAGCAATACTGTTTGGAATCTCTGCTCTCGGCACCATTCTTCTGATTGTTTCTTATATTTTCGTTCCAGATGATGTATTCATTTTTATTCCTATTATGGGAAACCAGAATGCCCATCAACTTGGACTTGGTTTGGGAATGGCTATCTCACTATTTTTCATTGGTATGGGCGCCATCCACTGGGCAAAAACTTTGATGCCTGATACAGAAGTAGTTGCACAACGTCACGATTTCCGTTCTCCTGACTCTGATCGCAAGGAGTTTATTGAAGCCGTTAAATCCGGTGCAGGAGCTGCAGGATTAGGTCGCCGCTCTTTGATTAAGAAGTCACTTGGCGCTGCTCTCGGATTATCAGCCCTATCACCATTGCTTCTTCTTCGCGATTTAGGTCCGTTGCCTGAAAAAGAACTTGAAAAGACAACCTGGAAATCAGGTACCTACCTAGTTACAGATCCAGGTAATCGTCGAATCAAAGCATCAGATCTTGAAGTTGGTGCAGTTGCACAAGTTCTTCCAGAAATTGCTGATCCAGAACATCGCAAGCTGAGTGACATCGCAAAAGATGCTGTTCTTCTGATCCGTCTTCGACCACAAGAGTTCAACCTTGAAGCAGACAAGTTGGCGATGACGCATGACGGAATCATCGCTTTCTCAAAGATCTGTTCACACATGGGCTGTGCGGTTGCACTGTATGAGCAGCAAACCAAGCATCTGTTGTGCCCATGCCACCAATCAACATTTGATGTAACCCGTGCAGCCAAAGTTATCTTCGGACCTTCTGCCAGGCCATTACCTCAATTAGACATTACAATTGATAATGACGGTTTTCTCCTAGCGAGACAACCTTTTTCCGAACCCGTTGGACCTAGTTTCTGGGAGCGAAACTCACAATGACAGCTGAAGCGCGTTTAGGTTCTGTTGCAAATTATGTAGATGAGCGCACTGGCGCTGCTGCATGGATGAAGAAGAACCTGCAGAAAGTTTTTCCCGACCACTGGTCTTTCCTATTGGGTGAAGTTGCGCTTTACTCATTTGTTATTTTGCTTCTCTCTGGAACTTTTCTAACATTTTGGTTTGACCCTTCTCAGCGAGAAGTTATTTACGAAGGCAGTTATGAACCGCTTGAGGGTATAAAGATGTCGGCTGCCTATGCTTCCGCTCTTCACATCTCCTTTGAGGTTCGTGGCGGGTTGCTAATGCGTCAAATCCACCACTGGGCAGCGCTTATTTTTATGGCAGCAATTGTCGCTCACATGATGCGCGTGTTTTTCACGGGAGCATTCCGCAAGCCACGCGAAGGTAACTGGATTATTGGCATCGGACTTTTGACATTAGGTATTGTTGAAGGATTCCTTGGTTATTCATTGCCTGATGATCTTTTGTCAGGTACTGGAATTCGTATTGCAGAAGCGATCATTCAGGCCTTACCCGTTGTGGGCTCGTATCTTGCGTACTTTGCATTTGGTGGTGCCTTCCCGGGTGAAGCATTTATTCCGCGCATTTATACGGTCCACGTTTTGTTATTGCCGGGAGCGTTCTTGGCCTTAATCACCGCCCACTTAATGATGGTCTGGTACCAGAAGCACACTCAGTACCCAGGGCCAGGACGTACCGAAAAAAATGTTGTTGGATATCCATTGATGCCTACATACATGGCTAAAGCCGGCGGATTCTTCTTCATCGTCTTCGGGGTAACCGCATTTTTAGCTGCTGTTGCATCCATTAACCCAATCTGGCTTTATGGTCCTTACACGCCGGGTCAAATCTCTGCGGGCTCGCAACCCGATTGGTATATGGGATGGCTTGACGGTTTAGTGCGAATGGCTCCCCCAATAGAAACTCACGCATTTGGTCACACAATTTCCTGGAATATCTTGGTACCTGGATTAATTATTCCTGGCATCTTATTTACAGGTATGGCGTTGTATCCATTTATCGAAAGTTGGATAACCGGAGACAAGCGCGAACATCACTTACTCGATCGTCCACGTAATGCGCCAAACCGCACCGCACTTGGCGCGATGTCTCTTACCTTTGTGATGGTGACTTTGATCAACGGTGGTAACGACATTATCGCTACGCACTTTGACCTTTCTATTAATCAAATTATGTGGGGCACTCGTATTGGTGTGCTCGTACTTCCTCCGCTTGCATTTGTAATCACAAAGCGCCTCTGCTTGTCACTGCAACGTGCTGATCGTGAATTGGTACTGCATGGTCGTGAGACCGGAACACTTCTGCGTTTGCCACATGGTGAGTTCGTCGAAGTCCATGAACCGATTTCACCCGAAAAGGCTTACCTGCTCACATCCCATGAGCAAGCCCCTCCACTAGAGCTGCCAGAGGTTGATGGACGTGGAGTAAAGCGCGCTGGCGCTATACGAAACAAACTGCGCTCACGCATGAGTGTTGCCAACGCTGAAGCTATTCCTAAAGTTACAGTCAACGATCTGAAAGAGATCGAACACCACTAATTAAGCAGTTACGCTTCAGATAAGCTCTTTAGACGTACTAATGATTTTGCCATCCACTTGGGATTGTGCGCCATCGCTCCTGTCATCTTTAGCCACCGCGCTGCATATCCAGGTATTGCGCTGGCATCAAAAGATTCAGTGACTTGGGTAGACCCGTTACCTAAGTCGACCAACTCGTAAGACCATGTCCACTTCATCAAGTGACACCAAGAGATCTTTCTATTCTCTTCAAATGCTACGACCGTGTTTTTGATGCGATACGGAATCTTAATCTTCATGGCCATAGAAAATTTAGCCCCTAAAAACAATCTTTCTGGGCCTGAAATAGATTTTGCTATAGTGTCAGATCCGTCAAAGAGACGATGGGAATCTGGATTAGCAAGTAAATCAAAGATCTTATTCGCAGGTGCTTTGATTACTATGCGAGCCGCCGTTGTGTTTGGAAAATCGGTAGCAAGAATTTCTGCCCGTACTTCACTCATTAATGAGCCGAAGAACTCGTTGGCTTTTCGTACTCGGTAACCATCCCAATAACAGAGATCATTAATGCACCGAGCCCAATCAGTGAAAGCCACCATCCAATTAACAATCCCAAGCCAAGGGTGCATGCACTTAGCGCAACTGGCAAAGGCCACCAAGAATGAGGACTGTAGAAACCAAGCTCTCCCGCACCATCTGCAATCTCTGCTGTCAGATTATCTTCAGGAAGGTCCACGCCAATTCGCTTTTGCGTAAACCACACATAAAAACCAATCATCCCTGCCAAGCAAGCTGACAAAAGTAGGCCGCTGATTCCTAAAGGTTCCCCGCCAATTAGTACATAGATGACGGTAATGATTGCGTAGAAGACCGCCAGTCCCCCAAATAACTTCCAAGAAGCTTTCATTGTCTAGTGCTTCCCCTCGATCTTTACATGTGGGTGGTGTAAATCAAAGGCTGGACGCTCGCTAGAAATGCGAGGCATAGATAAGAAGTTGTGACGTGGTGGTGGACAAGAAGTTGCCCACTCAAGAGAGCTTCCGTAACCCCAAGGATCATCTACTTCAACCATTGGTGATTTGCGAGTGATCCACACATTGATAAAGAACGGGATCATTGAAAGTGCAAGTAAGAAAGAACCTATTGTGGAAACTGTGTTCATGAAGGTAAAGCCATCACCTGGAAGATAGTCCGCGTAACGACGAGGGAATCCCTTAATGCCTAGCCAGTGTTGAATCAAGAAGGTTAAGTGGAATCCTACAAACAAAGTCCAGAAGTGAATCTTGCCTAGACGTTCGTTTAGTATACGGCCTGTCATCTTCGGCCACCAGAAATAGAATCCTGCAAACATTGAAAACACAACTGTTCCGAACAGAACGTAATGGAAATGTGCAACAACGAAGTAGCTGGCAGAGACTGCAAAATCAAGTGGTGGTGAAGCAAGAATAATTCCTGTTAAACCACCGAATAAGAAGGTCACAAGGAAGCCCATAACCCACAACATCGGAGTTTCGAAGGTGACGTGACCTCTCCACATAGTTCCGATCCAGTTGAAGAATTTCACACCGGTAGGAACACCAATCAAAAATGTCATAAATGAGAAGAATGGAAGCAGAACCTGACCGCTTGCAAACATATGGTGGGCCCATACTGAAACTGATAGCGCTGCGATTGCAATAGTTGCAGCGATAAGTCCCAAGTAACCAAAGATTGGCTTGCGCGAAAAGACTGGCAAAATTTCAGTAACAATTCCAAAGAAAGGAAGAGCAAGAATATAAACCTCGGGGTGGCCAAAGAACCAAAAGAGGTGCTGCCAGAGCATGGCTCCGCCATTAGCCGGGTCAAATAAATGCGATCCGTACAGGCGATCCGCTTCAAGTCCTAAGAAGGCAGCAGCTAATGGTGGGAATGCAAGCAAAACTAAAATTGAAGTTAGCAGAACGTTCCACGAAAAGATCGACATGCGGAACATCGTCATGCCAGGCGCGCGCATTGTGAAGATGGTCGTAATGAAGTTAACTCCACCCAGAATTGTTCCAACACCACTGATCGCTAAACCAATGAGCCAAAGATCTCCACCAATTCCTGGCGAGTAATCTGAGTTTGATAATGGCGCGTATGCGGTCCAACCAAATGATGCTGCTCCACCTGGAGATAAGAATCCGGCAAAGGTCATCAAGCCACCAAATAGGAAGAGCCAATAAGAGAACATATTTAAACGCGGAAATGCCACATCTGCCGCACCAATCTGAAGCGGCATAATCACATTCGCAAAGCCGACAAACAGGGGTGTTGCAAACATCAAAAGCATGATTGTTCCGTGCATTGTGA
>JBILJK010000085.1:0-4252 GCA_044377285.1 Candidatus Planktophila sp. | reverse complement strand
TTTCGCGGATTGTTAACCAGTCAGCAAGCAACTGTGTTGGATGATCATTATCAGTTAACGCGTTGATAACTGGAATTGATGCATTAGCACCAAGTTCATCAACATCGGCTTGTGCAAATGTGCGAACAATTAATGCACTGCAGTAGCCGCTGATTATTTTCGCAGTGTCTGCAATGGTTTCGCCCCGCCCCAATTGCAACTCATCGCCACGGATAAAGATTGGGGTTCCACCAAGGTGGGCAACAGCTGTTTCAGATGACAGTCGGGTACGAGTTGAAGGCTTTGTCATGTAAATAGCAACGGACTTATGCGCCAGTGCGGTGCTAGAGCGCAGTGGATTCTCAGCAAATTCAGCAGCGGTCGATAGCAATAGTTCTACATCTGCGCGACTCAAGTGCTCGGTTCGTAGTAAGTCCTTCATTTGTGAATTCTACCCGTATTTTTCAGGCGCTCAAAGGTATTCTTATCCACCTCATGGGCCTCTTTAAGAAAATCGGAACAGACGGTGATACCGATCTACTGACCCGACCATCTGAAGAGCTACTCGAAGATGATGGTGGACATGATCGATTCGCTCATTATGTGAAGAAAGAGAAGATCACCGAATCTGCTGTTACCGGCAAATCAGTAAAAGCTCTGTGTGGGAAGAAATGGATCCCGTCACGCGATCCTGAAAAGTACCCAATCTGTCCAACCTGCAAGGAAATTTTTGCAGGATTGAAATCAGCGCCCGAAGATAAACCGACATCCGAAGATAAATGAGAATGAAGCGCAGGCTTGGCTTCACACTTTCTGTACTTTTACTTGTCACATTAATTACACAACCACTACAAGCGGCCGATAAAGAGCCACGAAAGATTTTGTCAGGGTGGATTCCTTATTATTCGGTCAAAACAGTTTTGCCTTTAGTCCGCAAACTTCCTTCAGCTACGCCAAATGTTGCTGGCCAACCATCGGTCTGCGATGCATCGCAATACGGACCAGTTGAAAATCAAGCGATCGAAAGTTCATATCTCTTTACAAACAAGGATTTAATGAAAGAGGTTATGCCTTTTTGGTACAGCATAAAAAGCCCAACAGTCATTAGAGATGATTATGTAAGCGGAAACCCTTCATGGCCAATAGCCGACACTGTGTGTTTGATGCGCCGAGCTGGTTTACAAGTTATTCCAACAATGACCGATGGCACCGCCAAACTTGTTCTTTCTGAGTACTTGGCTAATCCTGCAACCCGCACAACAATTGTGAAAACTATTGTTGATTTAGTAATCAAGAACAATTTTGATGGCATTGATCTTGATTACGAAGGTTTTGCATTTGTTGATGGAAATACAACCTGGAGTAAAACTGCTCCTCGTTGGGTTGCTTTGGTAAAAGAGTTAAGTGTGGCTTTGCACGCACAAAACAAGTTGCTATCGGTTTCAACACCATATGTGTATGACCCAAAAGAGAAGCAAAAAGGTTATTTTGTTTATGCATGGGCAGATATAGCAAGCAGTATCGATCGCTTGAGAATCATGACTTATGACTATTCTGTTTCTAGACCAGGACCTATGGGTCCCTTGTCATGGACTGAAAAAACTATTAAGTATGCAATCAGCGTTATGTCACCATCAAAGGTATATGTGGGTTTGCCTGGATATGGGCGTGACTGGATTACATCTGTCAATGGCAAGTGTCCAACATCCGCGCCCCCCGGAATAAAAGCTGGAGCAAAAGCTGCAACATTTAAAATGAATTATGCAGCGGCTAAGGCTGTAATTGACGGTGCGGTTCCAACTTTTAATGAGCAATACAGTGAAGCCACATACAGCTATACCCAGAGCTATAACGGATTAACTGCAGCAGGTGCATCAACCGCTTGCACTGTAAATCGAACCGTTTGGTATCAAAATGCTCGCAGCTATGCAGATCGAATGGCACTAGTCGCAAAGTATCGTCTCGGCGGTGCTGCGATGTGGACATTAGGCATGGAAGAAATAGCGGCAACAAATGAGATTCGCACTGCAGCCCTTGCTATTGCACCAGATCGCGTAGTAAACACAATCTCATTAGAAAACGTAACTGATGGTTCGATTAGTTATGGAAGCATAATCACAGTTAATGGACTGCTCACCTTGAAAGATAAAACACCGATTGCAGGGCTTAATGTTTCACTTGAAATCAAGCGCCCTAATGAGACTGCGTGGACAAAGATTGCAGATCTAATCACAGCAGCCGATGGAACCGTCACATCTCAAATAACTTTAGGCGCTAATGCTTCAATCCAGTTATCAACTGTTGGAACGTGGGAGCGGGCTGCATCGGTGAGCGCAGAAGAAAAGATTTCAGTTAAGAACCTTCTGCAAATAGATCGCCCAGTATCAGCAGCAAAAGGTTCTGTATTTACAGTTAAGGCGCAGCTACTGCCTAAGTTAGAGGGTAAGACCGCGAATCTGCAGAAAAATGTAAATGGAAGGTGGCAAAATGTTGGTGTGGCATCCACATCAGATGCCAACGGTGTATTCACATTTACTTCGACTGAAACTAAACGGGGAGTGGTGACATTGCGAGTGCAAGTTATCGGCGACATAGCCTCATCTCCATTTGCGATTGTGATTCGGTAATCATGGTCAAGATCAAAGACAAGATCGAAGAAGAGTTACAAGCAATCTTTAGTGGAGATGTTCCGTGGATAACTATCGTGTGGGACGATCCAGTAAATTTAATGACCTATGTGACATATGTATTGATGGAATTATTTGGATATAACAAAGAAAAAGCGCATGAACTAATGATGAAGGTTCATACCGAAGGTAAAGCTGTTGTTTCAAGTGGCAGTCGTGAAGAGATGGAACATGATGTGGCACGGTTACACGAATACGGATTGTGGGCAACTCTGCAGCGCGGTGATCAAGCGATATGACAGAAAACGAGCACGGGTTTTTCCGACACGGAGATAACGCCTACTTAGCTAATTTTTCCGAGGCTGAACGTGAAGTTCTGACTAATTTAGTAGAACAAATAATTGAATTACTTGCTGAACGAGTTGATCATGACAGCGATGATCCGCTGGCTGCGATGGTTGGAATAACTATGCACGACACACCACCTGATGATGAAGTGCTACTGCGCTTGTTACCTAATGCATATGCAGATCAAGTTGATGCATCTGAATTTCGCAGATATACCGAATCAACATTGCGCCAAAAGAAGCAGGCACATGCGATGGCTATGCGAATGCATCTAAAGAGTGCAATAGATGGAATAGTTGAAGTTGATCATGATGGTGCAAATGCTTGGCTTGGCGCAATGAATGATGTGCGTCTTGCACTTGGAGTTCGTTTGAAAGTTGAAGAAAACACGCAACAAGATTTGGAATTATTGGCCCCAGATGACCCGATGCGTGGGGTGTATGCGGTGTATAGCTGGCTTGGCTGGCTGCAAGAAAGTTTGATTTCTGCCCTTATGGATGAAACTGAATAGTTGTCCGGCCGATAAAACAATAGGCGCAAGGTAGGCTAGCCCCGTGAGTGATGCCCCAATTGGAATATTTGATTCAGGTGTAGGCGGTCTAACCGTTGCACGTGCAATCTTGGATCAACTTCCTAATGAATCCACTCTTTATATTGGTGACACAGCACGTGGTCCGTATGGTCCACGCCCTTTAGCCGAAGTTCGCGAATTTGCTCTTGAAACAATGGATTTCCTTGTTGAACAAGGTGTTAAAGCAATTGTGATCGCTTGCAACACTGCCTCCGCTGCAATGTTACGTGATGCGCGTGAACGGTATTCAGTGCCGGTGATTGAAGTTATTCAACCTGCAGTTCGTCGCGCGGTTGCTGCTACCCGAACAGGAAACATTGGAGTCATCGGAACCCGTGCAACTATTGATTCAAAAGCATACGTAGATGCATTTGCAGCAGCACCTCAACTAAAGATCACTTCGATTGCCTGCCCGTTATTTGTTGAATATGTTGAACGTGGCGAAACATCAGGTACTGAAATCACTAAGGTTGCGCGCGAATACTTAGCATCAGTTATGGATGCAAAGGTTGACACTTTGGTATTGGGTTGTACTCACTATCCATTGTTAACCGGCGTTATCTCCTATGTAATGGGCGAAGGTGTCACCCTGGTATCGAGTGCAGAAGAGACAGCAAAAGATTTGTATCGCACATTGGTTGAAAATGGCTTGTTACGCGCACAGTCATCAACCCCAGCTACACATAGATTCTTAGCAACCGGTGATGCAAAGGCTTTTGAAACCTTG
>JBILJK010000084.1:0-4329 GCA_044377285.1 Candidatus Planktophila sp. | reverse complement strand
GAGACACCGTGCAAGGCTTTGGCCAAGCACAAGCGCAGTAACTACTACTAGACCGAATTTAAACTTCGGGCTTTAGGCCAATTGTTAATGGCTTGCTAGTTGAGGCGAAGAAATCATTGCCCTTGTCATCAACAACGATAAAAGCTGGAAAATCCACAACATCAATCTTCCACACAGCTTCCATTCCTAGCTCTTCAAAATCCAAGACCTCAACCTTTTTAATGCAATCTTGAGCAAGGCGCGCAGCTGGTCCGCCGATTGACCCCAGATAAAAACCACCATGTGATGCGCAGGCATCGGTAACAGCCTTTGATCGATTGCCCTTTGCAAGCATCACCATTGATCCGCCATTTTTCTGGAAGTAATCAACATATGAATCCATACGACCGGCAGTTGTTGGGCCAAAAGATCCCGATGCATATCCTTCGGGTGTTTTTGCAGGACCTGCGTAATACACAGCGTAATTCTTGAGGTATTCAGGCATTGCCTTGCCCGCATCCATATCAGCCTTGATCTTTGCATGGGCAAGGTCTCGGGCCACAACTAATGTGCCGGTCAATGAAAGACGGGTCTTTACAGGGTGCTTGGAAAGCTCGGATAACACCGAAGCCATTGGCTGGTTTAAATCAATCGCGACCACATCATCGTTTAGGTGCTCATCAGTTGTTTCAGGCAAGAAATGTGCAGGATCGCGCTCTAGAACCTCTAGGAAAATTCCATCCTTAGTGATCTTGGCCTTTGCTTGGCGATCGGCAGAACAAGAAACAGCGATTGCAATAGGCAGGGATGCTCCGTGTCTAGGCAGGCGAACAACGCGAACATCGTGACAGAAGTACTTGCCACCAAATTGGGCGCCGATTCCTAATGTCCGCGTCAGCTCTAGAACCTTTTGCTCCAGTTCAATGTCGCGGAAGCCATGTCCTGTTGCGGCGTCCCCTGACGTTGGCAGCGAATCTAAGTATTTGGTGCTGGCAAGCTTTGCTGTTTTAACCGTTGCTTCAGCGCTGGTTCCACCGATGACAATTGCTAAGTGATACGGGGGACAAGCCGCTGTTCCGATAGAACGCAGTTTTTCATCTAGCCAATTCATAAAGGATGTTGGATTTAGGACAGCCTTTGTTTCTTGATATAAAAATGATTTATTAGCACTGCCGCCACCTTTGGCGATAAACATAAAGTTGTACTCGTCCTGGTGATCGCTATCTGCATAGATTTCGATCTGGGCTGGCAGGTTGTTGCCGGTGTTTTTCTCTTCCCATGTTGTTACAGGGGCCATCTGGGAATATCTCAAATTTAGCTGGGTGTAGGCATCGTAGATTCCCTGTGAAATCGCGACCTCATCTTTGCCAGTTGTTAAAACGTACTGGCCCTTTTTGCCCATAACCAAAGCGGTTCCTGTGTCCTGGCACATCGGCAGAATTCCGCCGGCTGCAATATTGGCATTTTTCAAAAGGTCGATCGCAACAAAGCGATCATTTGGCGAGGCCTCTGGGTCATTAACAATATTTGTTAACTGCTGCAGGTGCTCAGCGCGCAGGTAATGGTTGATGTCATGGATTGCCTCATGCGTTAACTTTTCAAGTGCTGCTGGTTCAATCTGTAAAAACTCTTTATCGCCATGCTTCACAACGCTGACGCCATCTTTGCTGACCAGGCGGTACTTCGTTGTGTCCGCGCCTAAGGGCAACAAGTCAGAGTACGAAAAATTTGGCATCGTGTATTTTCTCTACGATTCGCTAGTCGGCTTTACCGCGTCAAGTTTTTTCTTAGCCCCGTCCAACCATTCCTGGCAGATCTTGGCTAACTCTTCGCCGCGCTCCCACAGCTTCAATGACTCTTCTAAGGTTGCACTGCCTTCTTCAAGGGATTCAACAACTTCAGCCAGCTCATCTCTGGCTGCTTCATATGAGATCTTTTTTGGTTCGGCCATATGCTAAATCTACTCTCTCTTTACTGTCCGGTGGCTGTGGCTTGTGTCTCGCCCTTAGCAAGACGAAGGCGCAATAAATCGCCCTGCTTCAACTTCTTTGGATCGGTGACGATTTTGCCATCGGCTAACTGAACTACCGAATAGCCACGATCTAATGTTGCTTGTGGCGATAATGCCCGAACACGCGCCTTAATTTGCTTCAATTCTTCTTTGGCCAATTTCAACTGATGGGCAAAGGAACGGTTTGATCTATCCCGCAGCCCAGCAATGATGTCGGCCCTTGTGGTGATTAAAACATGTGGATCCTTCATCACGGGGCGATTTCTAAAGTTAGCGATCTGAGTTGCTTCTAGATTAATGCGATTAACCAATGTGCGACGGGCGCGATCTCGCATCGCATCAATCATTGCAATTTCCTCACCAATATCCGGGACAACGCGTTTGGCGGCATCAGTTGGGGTCGATGCTCGGTAATCAGCGACTAAATCCAACAGCGGTGCATCTTTTTCATGACCGATCGCCGAAACAATTGGCGTTGTACAGGATGCTGCTAAGCGCACCAAATCTTCATCGCTAAATGGCAGTAAATCTTCAAAGGATCCACCGCCGCGGGTAATGATGATGACCTCTACATCTTTATTTGCTTCAAGCTCGCGCAACGCATCAGATACTTCGCTAACCGCTGCAGCTCCCTGAACAGTTACTTCGCGGATTTCAAATTGAACACTGGGCCAGCGACGCTTTGCATTTTCAACGACATCTTTTTCAGCATCAGTGTTTCGACCACAGATCAAACCAATGACCTTTGGCAGTAAAGGAAGTGCGACTTTGCGATCTGAATCAAATAGCCCTTCACCGGCCAGCAGATTTTTAAGCGCTTCAAGCCGTGCTAATAATTCGCCAACACCGACTTGGCGGATTTCACGAGCGGAAAAAGATAGAGAACCATTTTTGGTATAGAAAGAAGGCTTTGCATACAAAACTACCCGTGCGTTATCGGGCAATGGTTTGACGGTGGCAATCACCGATTTATGGCACATCACCGAGATAGACATGTCTACAGATGTATCGCGCAGGCGCATAAATGCCATCATTCCGCTGCGTTCATTCAATTCGCTGATTTCGCCTTCGATCCAAATAGGACCTAGCCGATCAACGTAATCCTTGATCGCTTCAGAGACGACCCGAACCGGGGCGGGGGATTCGCTTGAAGTTTCGAACATGAGATCAGCCTAATAGACTGACCCCATGGCTAAGAGAGTTCTACTGGCAGCGCCTCGCGGATATTGCGCAGGGGTAGATCGCGCAGTTATTACTGTTGAAAAAGCGTTGGCCCTATATGGCGCACCTGTGTATGTGCGCAAGCAGATCGTGCACAACGTCCACGTTGTTGCATCCCTTGAAGCAAAAGGTGCCATCTTTGTCGAAGAAACTGATGAAGTTCCAGAGGGCAAGACAGTTGTTTTCTCTGCCCACGGAGTTTCACCTCTTGTTCACGAGCAAGCAGCAGCCCGTAATCTAAAAACCATTGATGCAACCTGTCCACTAGTAACCAAGGTGCACCACGAGGTTCGACGCTTTGCCACAGAGGATTCAGAAATTTTACTTATCGGTCACCATGGCCATGAAGAGGTTGAAGGCACCGCCGGTGAGGCACCGGATCGTGTTCGAATTGTTGACGGATTAGATGGCGCTCGCACTATTCAACCAACACCTGGCAAGAACTTGGTCTGGTTATCTCAAACAACGTTATCTGTTGATGAAACCATGGAAGCAGTTGCAATTCTGAAAGAGCGTTTCCCAGATATTCAAGCACCACCAAGTGATGACATTTGTTATGCAACACAAAATCGTCAAGAAGCTATTAAAGAAATTGCACCACAGGCAGATCTAGTAATTGTTGTGGGCTCTCGAAATTCTAGTAACTCGGTTCGCCTTGTCGAAGTCGCACTCGAATACGGTGCGAAGGCCTCGTATCTAGTTGATTACGCTGAAGAGATTCAGGATGAATGGTTTACAGGTGTTGAAACTATTGGTGTTACTAGCGGAGCATCAGTTCCTGAAATCTTGGTCAAGGATGTATTGGCAACCTTGAATGAACATGGCTTCAAGGATGTTCAAGAAATCACCGCAGCGGAGGAATCACTTCTCTTTGCCCTACCGCCAGAGCTTCGTAAAGATATGAAAGCAGCGGGCCAGGCTTAATCCTGCTGTGCAACACCCTTACGTCGTGAAGGCTTCGCCTTTGCCTTTTGGTTGAAATACACAAACCAGCCATAGACCGCGGCAATCATTAAAAACGGTGCCTCGGATGCAAGTGCGGCAATGAAATCGATACCAACACGTGATGGTCTAAATCCATCTAGCACCATTGTTATAGCGAGCGCGGATCCAGCAAA
>JBILJK010000083.1:0-4463 GCA_044377285.1 Candidatus Planktophila sp. | reverse complement strand
CGCCGGCCATTAAAAGTACCCTTCAGTCTTTTTCTTTTCCATTGAATCTTCATTCTCACCATCAATTAATCGTGTAGCACGTTCGCTGAGTTTGACCTGCAGTACTTCTTCAACAACTTCTTCAATAGTTGTCGCAGTTGATTCAACTGCTGCAGTAAGTGGATAGCAACCAAGCGTGCGAAACCGAACCATCTTCATGAACGGAGTTTCGCCATCTCGAAGTTGGAAGCGATCATCATCGACCATAATCATCTGATCACCGCGCTGAACCATTGGTCGGTCTTTCGCAAAATAAAGAGGATTGACTTCAATTTTTTCCTGCAATATGTAATGCCAGATATCAGCTTCAGTCCAATCAGAAATTGGAAAAACTCGCATTGTCTGTTCTGGAGCAAGTCGAGTGTTGTAGGTCCGCCATAACTCTGGACGTTGCTCACGAGGGTTCCAACGATGGCCAGGATCGCGGACGCTAAATATTCGCTCTTTTGCCCGACTCTTCTCTTCGTCGCGTCGAGATCCACCGATAGCTGCATCAAAACCGTGCATATCAAGAGCTTCGCGAAGGGCCACAGTTTTCATTACCCGCGTGTACTCAGAGGCATTGGTATTAAAAGGATTAATACCAGATTGAACACCTTCTTGATTGGTATGAACAATCAACTGTGATTTAGTTTCGGAGACAATTCGATCTCTGAAAGAGATCATCTCTTTAAATTTCCAAGTTGTATCCACGTGCAGCAAAGGAAATGGAATCGGTGACGGGTAAAAAGCCTTGCGAGCAAGGTGCAATAAGACCGAAGAATCCTTACCAATTGAATACATCATTACTGGCTTTTTGAAACCTGATGCCGTTTCACGAAGGATCTCGATTGATTCATTCTCAAGCTCTTTTAGGATTGCAGAGATCTTGCTCATAAAGTCACAGCCTTAAAATTGTAATCTGCATGACTCTTTCCAGTTTTTTCCAAGAAATCCTCTTGTGTTTTGTTCGAACGATCTTGTTTTACTGTGGTTGGCGCAAGCGTCAGCTTGTCCCAATCTTTAAAATCTTCGAACTGAGCAAATTTTTGAATCTCACGAATCTTTTCAGGGTTGTGTAGATCGTCAAAATCAACATCAAGAATTGAACATCCCTGTACTTTTGCAAAGTGTAAGTAATCGGTATAAAACTTTGTGTAGTTAGAAATAAATGTCTCAAATTCTCGTATATCTAAATCAACAACAACCTCTGAAGAGCTTGCTGTGTGCCACTTTCCAGACGCATTAGCTTTTTTGTGTGAAATAAAACGATCCAGATGATTTCTGCGGAGAAAAATAACATGTGGCTTAAATTCTGAGATGACTGACTGAAGCAGTGGGTCTGAAAGATGTTGTGGAAAAACTTTGATGACATGAATACCTGGAAGGCTCTTAATCGCTGTCATCGTACGATGGGCATCTAAGGAGGTTGTTTCAAACTTATAATACTTCCAAGATTTGCGCTGCTGGTGTAAATTCATGGAATAACGCAAAGAGAAAAAAGGATAGAAGTAGTTGATTCGCTCTATCATCGAGTTCCATGCATTAAAAATGAAGAATTCCCCGTAATATCTAAATCCAATGTCCTCCTTGGAAAGCAAGCTCCCAATCGCATGAGTGCCAGAACGTGGAAATGAAACAACAAAGACAACCTTAGATTTAACCGGTTTAGATTTTTGAATGTAGCGATTATAAAAGTACCAAGGAGTGGCTTTGATATTTAGTAGAACCTTCTTGAGGGTGTGAATAAAGCCAGATTTAGCAGGTTTTTTGCTACCTGCGCGCTTACTGGACATTTTCCAACCTTATCAGTGGCTGATTTGATTATTGGTAGTCTTGGCACATGACATCGAATCCAATTAAGACAATGGATCGATTCACCTCATTTTCACAGGAAATGCAAAGCCTAGAGGCACTACGAAAATCTCGAAGATCTGTAATAACAAAGTATCCGCGGATAAGCGTTCTCGTTTCAACGCTCAGAGCAGATGACCTCTCAAATTTACTAGATCAGCTCCTTGATCAATCCCTAGACACCTTTGAATTGATTCTAGGTTTGCACGCATTTGAGTTATCACAATCGCATAAAAAACAAATAGCTTCTCTTAAGCGTCGTAGTGTAAATGTAATTGCAGAGAAATATTCACATGACAAAACTTTAGGAATGATCCTCTCTTCCTTAGCATCCCAATCAACAGGTGAATTCATCGCGAAAATGGATGATGATGATTACTATGGGCCAGAGCACCTTCGTGATTTAGTAGACGCAGCACTTGATACAGGTGCAGATGTCGTGGGACGGGCCATGAATTACGTTTACCTCGAGCCTTTGCAGTTGACGGTCCGTAGATTTGCACCTCATGGAACACAGGCCGTTGAACTGTGGAGTGATTGGGTGTGCGGCGGAACAATTTTAGCCAAGTCCGATGTTGCAAAAGCTGCAGGATGGTTTGGAGAGGGCAACACGGCGGTTGATAGATATTTGCTCAGTAATGTTTTGAATAACGGTGGAAAAATCTGGCGCACATTTGGAGCTGGATATATTTACCGCCGAACCTTTACTTTTCATACATATGTGACTAATTATTCCAAGTATTTAAATGGTGCCAATGAGCAGGTGGTTGGAATTTGGGACCACCCAATCTTCGGAGAAAAACGATGAGATACGAGCCATATCGTTTTACGCGCCCTCACGAACTTCGCCTTGTGGCAAAACCCAATCTATCTGTTGCGATTGTAATTGCCTGTCGCGATGGCCAAGAAAAACTTGATTTGGTTTTAGCTGCACTTTCTGTTCAAAGTTACCCATCATCCTTAACTTCGGTGTACATAATTGATGATGGAAGTGCAAAACCATTGGTTCTGCCAAAGGTCAAGCCTGCAAAAACAAAGCTGATCCCATATAAAAATGCTCCTGGACAATGGGGAAAGACCGCCGCAACCAATGACTGTGTTGCAAAACTTCGTGAAGATGTCATTTGGTTTATCGATGCAGACATGGTCTTTGATGCAGATCATTTAGCACACCACATGAAATGGCATCACGATAATGATGATTACGCTGTTTTGGGTTGGAAACGTTTTGTTAAGAGCTGGAATTACACACCAGATTCACTCGCAAAATCAATAAAAAATGGTGGGTTTGATCTTTTACATGATGAGAGTTGGGGTAAAGAGCTTTGGGAAGAGCGCGTTACACGAACCAATGATTTAGAAAAGCCAGCTTTAGATGGATACAGATCATTTGTAGGTGCAACATTTTCTATCCGTAATCAGCAATGGCGCAGTCTCGGTGGGTATGACCGCAATTTTACTACAGCCGAAGATACTGAATTGGGTTGGCGAGTATTTATCAATGGCTTGCGCACCGTTGTCGATCGACAGGCAAAATCATGGCATCTGGGCTACAGCACTATTGAATCTAACAAGGATTTAATTCATCGCCATAACGATCCATTGCTGGCACAACTTATTCCACAGATGCATAGCGTGCGTGCAAAGAACGCTTTTAATTGGTCGATACCTACCTATCAACTTTTCATAGATGTTCGCGCTTCAACTCTTGATCAATTATTAGATCTTCGTGCGAAACTTCTGAAACTTCCAGGTACTAATGCGCACTTCACTCTTTTGGCACCTTGGAAAGTTCTTGCTAAAAGATACTCGCCACTAGATGATCCCCATGGTGACCTTCGCGAAATACACAATTCGTTAAACGGTGACCTGGAATATTCCTTTAAAGATATAGGTTCTGATTCACAGTTGACCATTGAAGAGCTCATCGAGGGATTCACGCACGGACCAACCCCTTATTACATTTATGCCGAAGCCAATGGTGAGTTCGACCTGAAAGACCTGATTGATTATCTTCTCGCGAGCCAGAACGGATTAGTTGGGATTGTAAACAAGAAAGATCAAAGGGCCTTTGCCGTATTTGCCCCAGCTCTTGCGCGAGCGTTAACAGCCAATACCCCTCTTTATAAATCAATTGAGCGTCAGTGGGGCGTTCTTTGGATGAATGATGATCAGTTCGCAGTTGTAAATCAAGGTAAACATAATCGCATGAAACGTTTCTTTCGTTACCTCAAGCGCGAAGGCAAGAAAATCAACTCTCCACGGCAATTTTTTGTCTTTGTGCAAAAGGTGATCTCGTTACTTCTAAGAAAAGTTCTGGGCCGTGGATAAACCGAGGATTATTCTCGCCACTAGCAATGGAATCGGGATGGGTCACTTGGCTCGAGCCACTGCAGTTGCAGAAGAGCTCAAAAATACCGCGCAACCAATTATTGTCTCTGTCGCTGGAGGAATTGCAGAAGTACCAGCAATTATTGGAATACCGTGCGAATACATTCCTGGAAAAGCTCGCCGTTGGATGCCGGCGCATCGTTGGGACCGTTACTTCAGAGATCGCTTAATCGCGATCGCTGATGAGACCGGAGCACGTG
>JBILJK010000150.1:0-4477 GCA_044377285.1 Candidatus Planktophila sp. | reverse complement strand
TTCTCATCACCAGCTATTGCTTTGGCACGGTTAAGTATTTGCTGGTGCCCCTTATGGACTCCATCAAAGTTTCCTATAACTACGATGCTCATGCCTCTATTGTCTCAGAATTCCAGAATCACTGCGCTGCCGCGAATACAGCGATCGGCTTTGCCTTGCCATCTACGTTGCGCAGCAGAGCAATTAATTCATTGGTTGCGGAAATCCCGGCGTAAATTTGATCATCTGGGTTAGCGGTTAATGTACGACCAAAAGAAAGTTCTAGCTTTTCATCCAGGGCAATAGTGCGAACAGCAAATGTGGCACGTGCGACATCTGCTAAATCCAAGGTTGAAAACTCGCCAGCTTTTAATTGCGCCAAAGTCACAGCGGTATCTAGTCCAAAGCCTGCAACACGTGAGCGCCGCAGCGAGTTGAGATGTCCCCCGACACCCAGCGCATCACCACAATCACGGGCTATAGCCCGAATGAAAGTTCCAGAAGAACATGTAACTTCGATATCGATTTCAATGCCTTTTTCAACCCTGCGAATCGCTAAAACATCAAGCTGTGAAATTGTGACTGAGCGGGATGGCAGAACAACTTCTTCCCCTGATCGAACTCGATCATATGCACGTTCTCCATCAATCTTGACTGCCGATACAGAACTTGGACGTTGCATGATTGTGCCGCGCATCTTTGCAAGTTCTTCATGAATGTGTACATCTGTTACGGCAGATGTATCAGCGGTACTGATTACTTCACCTTCGACATCATCAGTAACTGTTGCAGCACCCAAAACTACAGTTGCCTCATATGATTTGTCGCCATCAGTGATGTATTGCAGTAAACGAGTTCCGTTGTTAAAACCTAAAACTAAGATTCCTGTAGCCATTGGATCAAGGGTGCCGGCGTGACCAACCTTGCGTGTATCTAGTGCACGCCGTGCAATTGCAACAACGTCATGGCTTGTCATGCCTGGTTCTTTATCTACAACCAGAAAACCGTGTTCGTGCACTATGTAGGTCACTACTCTTCTTCGATTACACGCGGAGCTTTGTAAGGATCTTCTCCCCCTGCATAACTAGCATTCTTTCGAAGCTCTGCTACCTGCGCATCTTGTTCATGCACCTTGGCAAGCAATGAATCCAGGGCAAGTGCGCTTTCAGGTAAACCATCTTCGAAGAATTCAAGGCTCGGTGTTATTCGTAAACCAAGTTCGCGGCCAAGTGCTGAACGAATAGCACCCTTTGCGCTCTCTAACGCTGCAGCAGTTGCTGCACGCTCATCTAATCCACCAAGAACGGTGTAGAACACTGAGGCTTGCTGAAGATCGCCAGTAACGCGCGCATCGGTAACAGTTACAAAACCTAGACGCGGATCTTTAATCTTTGTCTCAAGCAGGTTTGCAACTACTACCTTGATGCGGTCGGCGACCTTCAGTGTGCGATGTGATTGACCCATTACTTATGCTCGCTTTTTCTCAACCATCTCAAAGCACTGAATGATGTCGCCCTGTGCGATCTCCTTCATGTTGCCAAGGCCAATACCGCACTCAAATCCTTCGCGGACTTCGGTGGCATCATCCTTGAATCGCTTGAGTGAATCAATTGTGAGGTTATCAACCAAGGTTGCGCCGTTACGCACAATACGTGCCTTTGCATTACGACGGATGATTCCATCCTTAACGACAGAACCAGCAATGTTTCCAGCCTTTGAAGATTTGAAGATTTCGCGAACTTCAGCATTTCCAATGATTGATTCCTCAAACTCAGGCTTAAGGAGTCCCTTGAGAGATAATTCGATCTCTTCAATTGCATTGTAAATAACTGAGTAGAAACGAACTTCAACACCTTCTTGATCTGCATAAATTGCAGTTTGTGGTTCTGGCTTAACGTTAAAGCCAATCACAACTGCAGTAGAGGCAGATGCCAAAGTAATATCGCTCTTGGTAATTGCACCAACACCGCGGTGAATAACGCGAAGATCAACTTCAGCGCCAACATCCAACTGCATCAATGCATCTTCTAGCGCTTCAACAGAACCAGAAACGTCACCCTTAAGAATAAGGTTCAATGTAGAAATCTTGGACTGCTCCATGAAGTCTTCCAATGAAACCTTCTTACGAGCCTTAGCAAGCTGTGCGTTACGTTCTGCCGCTTGACGTTTTTCAGCAATCTGACGTGCAGTACGGTCTTCATCAGCTACAAGGAATGTATCGCCAGCACTTGGAACAGATGTAAACCCAAGTACCTGTACTGGTCGAGATGGACCAGCAGTTGCAACGTTGTCTCCATTTTCATCCAACATCGCACGAACGCGACCAAAGGCACTTCCGGCGACGATTGCATCGCCAACCTTTAGGGTTCCGCGTTGCACAAGAACAGTTGCAACTGGTCCGCGACCACGATCAAGGTGAGCTTCAATAGCAACACCACGAGCATCATCTTCGGCAACAGCGCGTAGATCAATTGCAGCATCTGCTGTTAGCAAAATTGAATCAATCAACTGATCAATACCGGTACCAGCCTTAGCAGAAACGTTTACGAAGATTGTGTCTCCGCCGTACTCTTCTGCGATCAAGTTGTACTCGGTTAGCTGTTGGCGAACCTTGTCTGGGTTTGCACCCTCTTTATCAACCTTGTTAACTGCAACCACAATTGGAACATCGGCTGCTTGTGCGTGATTTAACGCTTCAATTGTCTGAGGCATGATTCCATCATCAGCGGCAACTACAAGAACAGCGATATCAGTTACCTTGGCACCACGAGCACGCATGGCGGTAAACGCCTCGTGACCTGGTGTATCGATAAATGTAATCGCGCGGTTAGTTCCATCATGATCATGGTGAATTTGGTATGCACCAATGTGCTGTGTGATACCGCCTGCTTCACCCTTCATAACCTCTGATTTGCGAATCGCATCAAGAAGTGATGTCTTACCGTGGTCAACGTGACCCATGACCGTTACAACTGGAGGACGAGCAACCAATGATTCCGGATCAAGATCATCAAGTTCGCCAGCTAAATCAATATCGAAGTCTTGTAGTAATTCACGGTCTTCATCTTCAGGGCTAACAATTTCAATGTTGTACCCAAGTTGAACACCAAGAATTTCAAAGGTATCTGCATCAACTGATTGTGTTGCTGTAACCATTTCACCAAGGTGAAACAGTGCTGCAACTAGCGCTGCTGGATCTGCACCAATCTTGTCCGCAAAATCTGCCAATGAAGCTCCGCGACGCATACGGATAGGCGTCTTGCCATCACCGTGAGGAACAACTGCGCCACCAAGTTGTGGTGCCTGCATATTGTCGAACTCATCGCGTAGCGCCTTACGTGACTTTTGTTTACGACCTGATTTCTTACTTGCATTCTTTCCGAATGCACCACCTGCGCCACCGCGTTGTGGTGGACGACCGCCACCTGGACGTTGCGGACCACCGGCGGTTGCACCACCAGTACCTGGTGTATTTGATTTATAAGGAGATGATGATGGTGCGCCACCAGTGCGTGGTGGAAAACCTGCACCAGTTGATGGACCACCAGTGCGCGGCGCACCTGGACGTGCAGCAAAACCTGGACGAACAGAACCTGGACGCGATCCGGCCATTCCTGGACGCGGTGCACCTTGACCTGCAGGTCGTTGTGGTGGACGCGGAACCGCGCCACCTGTTGAAAATGGATTGTTACCTGGACGTGGTGGGCGCGGGACTGCACCCCCTGTTGAAAATGGATTATTTCCTGGACGAGGTGCTGCTGGATTTGGAGTTGCTGCTGCGGCACCTTCAGTTGCGCGATCGGCTGCCCGATCAGCTGCCTCATGCTTTGCAGCTTCTTCCTTATTAGCAATTGATTTTGCTTGTTCCAACTTGAGCGCTTCAATATCTACACCCAGTTCGGCGGCAAGTTCAGCGGCTTGTTCAGCGCTAACTTCACCCTTTGGTTTTGCTGCAGCTTTCTTTGCAGCAGCCTTTTTAACTGGCTTCTTTTCCTCGACCGGTTTTGCATCGGGATACATTTCAATCAACTTACGGACAACTGGTGCCTCTACTGTTGATGATGCGGAGCGAACAAACTCGCCCATTTCTTGGAGTTTCGCAAGTACAACCTTGCTCTCCATACCGAGTTGTTTTGCCAACTCATGTACGCGGACCTTTGACACATTTCTCCTGTCTTGGCCCACATTTTCTCAAATGCAAGCCTTAGTTGAACGACCTCATAGTTCTAACGAGCTCATTTGAGTTTCATATCTTTCATATCCATTCGTTGTAAGTGATACATCTTTGTACTTCATCTTAGTTCTTAATTGGAACTAGCTTTCAAGAAACTTCAGAAGTTCCGATACATCGATCGCCACATCTTGCTCCTTATTATTTATTTTAAGAGCAAAACGAAAAGCGCCTCGACTTATCGCACCTTCTGTACACTTCTTGTGAAGCCAAGCGCCCCGACCCGGAGCGCCGCCTTTGATATCTGGAATCAATTTTCCATCGATC
>JBILJK010000144.1:0-4519 GCA_044377285.1 Candidatus Planktophila sp. | reverse complement strand
GAAGTTATGGCGTTGTGGCGCTAGCAAATCGTGGTGGTGGTGGTTCACAAATGTCCACCGGTCGCGGTGCCGGCGGTACTGGTGTTGTAATTATTCGTTACGCACCCCCAGCAGCATGTTCGCCAACTTCAACATCAATTGGCACAGATACGGTTTTAAGATTTACAACAACTGGAACATGTTTATGGACACCTCCAGCAAATACCTCAACATTCGAATTATTAGTCGTTGGCGCTGGTGGCGGAGGTGGGTCTAACCTTGGTGGCGGTGGCGGTGGCGGCCGAGTAATTTCGCAAAGCAATTTAACTATTTCTCAACCTGCAACAATCACTGTAGGTGCAGGTGGTGCCGGTGGAGTTGGCAACTACACAGAGACTACAAACCATGGAAAGACCGGTGGCAGAAGCGCGGTTGTTTCTGGTTCGATAAATGTTCTTTCACTTGGTGGAAGTGGCGGCAACGGCCGCATGTCTGCAACAAATTTAAATCCAGACGGAACTGCAATTAGCTCTGGTTACACAGGCGGCGGTGGTGCATACGAAAATCCACCAGCACACATCGCGATTGCTGGCGCAGGTGGCCCAGGATTTATTGGTGGTAATGGTTCCGGTAATGGCGGCGGCGGCGGCGGTGGTGCTGGTGGTCCCGGTGTTGCGCGCGGAAATGGAACTACACCAGCTTCAGCAGCATCTTCAGGTGGTATTGGCGTAAGTAGTTCTATTACTGGTACCGCTACTTATTTCGGTGGTGGTGGTGGTGCATCTTGGTACGGCGGCCCAGGCGGTTGGTCAGGTGCAGGCGGTCTTGGCGGTGGCGGGCAAGGAGCAAACGGCGCCGGCGCAGGTGCGAACGGAACTGCAAATACTGGTGGCGGTGGTGGTGGAGGCTATAGCTCTATTAGTGGAAACGGCGGATCCGGAATTGTCATTATTCGATACGGAATTCCGGACGGTTCCTCACTACTTTCATTTAATGCAAATGGCGGAACTGGTAGCGATGCCTCGGTAATTTTAACAACCGGAACTGCTGGTGCTGTTCCAAGTAGCACAAACATCTTGCGTGCTGGTTTTGATTTCCTTGGTTGGAATACTTTGGCTAATGGTTCAGGTGATTCATTTGCACTCGGTGCCCCAATCACTATTAGTACCAGCACGATCTTGTATGCAAAATGGATTCGTATCCCTGGCCCGAGTTGTGCAGCTAGCGTAGGTAAAGGCGGCGTTCAAGCTGCAACTCTTGCATTATCCAAAGGTGGCAATGGTTGCGTTGGAATTACTTATAAATCAGCTGATGGAACTTACACGCCAGTCACCTTTAACTACACGGGTGTAGATCAAAGTTGGACTTCTCCCGCAGGTGCAACTTCACTCACCTTCTTTTTAATTGGCGCAGGCGGCGGCTCTAGTGTTATTAACGGAAATGGTCCTGGTGGAAGCGCCGGATTTACAACCGGAACGTATGCGATTTCTGCACCAACAACTTTTAAAGTAATTGTTGGTCAAGGTGGTTTCTCACTTGGAAATGCAAGTACCTACGGCGGAGGTGGCCCAGGTGGTGGCGCCGAAGGTGGATATGGAAGTGGCGGCGGACGATCAGCTATCCGATTAGGAAGTATTAACGCAGATTTAATTACCGCAGGTGGCGGTGGCGGTGGCGGCTATAACAATTTCTGTGGCGGTGCTGGTGGCGGAAACGTTGGGGGTGATGCAGTAAAAAGAAATAGCGTTGACGGTGGCGGTGGAACTCAAACAGCCGGCGGTGTTGGCGGATTTTCAATTAACAACTTAACTGGCACAGCAGGTGGCGCTTATCAAGGTGGAACCGGACGCGATGGTAGCGGCGGCGGCGGCGGCGGATACTTCGGCGGCGGCGGTGGTGGTGACAACGCTGGCGGCGGCGGAGGCTCAGGATTTATCGGTGGTGCCGGAATCACTCGTGCATTAACAGTCGCAGGAACATGTTCGGCCGTCGGTAACTCTTCAGCATTCGCATTCAGTATTACTTACGATGGTAATCAAAACTCTGGTGGCACAGCCCCAGGCAATACAGAAATGAATGCTCTTGCATCAACCGCTACTGCATTAAATTCTGGCAGTTTAATTAGGACGGGTTTTACACCTGCGGGATGGAATACCCGAGCAGATGGTGCAGGGATCAATTACCCATTCGGATCAACGCTAACTCCATCAGGGGATACAACTTTATATGCACAGTGGAATGCCACAGTTACTTACAATTCGAATGGCGCGGTTGCCACTGCGCCAACCGCAATATTAACAACAGGTTCGGCATCGCGCACATTTAATTTAAATTCTGGAACAGGTATAACGAAACCAAATCTAAGTTTCTCTGGTTGGAATACCAGAGCAGATGGAAGCGGCATTAATTATGCTGGTAGTTCTTCATATACCGCGCCGGGCGACGTAACACTTTATGCAATTTTCAAACCAACGTATACATACAACGCTAACGGAGCAACCGGTGGAACTGTTCCTGCCCCAACTACCGGATCAGCTCCAGGTACTGCATGCATAGTTGATGCCGGCTTTACAAATTGCAAAGTATTTACTTACACAGGCGGTAATCAAACATTTACAGTTCCAAGTGACATCGATGTAACAAAAGGGATTATGGTCGAAGCTTGGGGTGCTGGTGGCGGCGGAACCTTTGCTTACTACGGCGATCCATCAGGTGGTGCGGGCGGTTATTCAAAAGGAAAAATTAATTCTCCTACAGCTGGCGGTGTATACACAGTAATTGTTGGACAGGGCGGTTTAGTTAGAGACACAACAACTAAATTCGGTGGCGGCGGTGCGGCTGGCACTGCTTCTGGCGCAAATTTGGGTTCTAGCGGCGGCGGCTACTCTGGAATTTTTTCAGGAACCGGAACCTCAACACCAATATTGATTTCCGGCGGCGGCGGCGGTGGGTCACCCGGTACTGATGGAACTGGTACACCCGGCGGCGGTGGTGGTGCAAACCAAAGTGGTGGCCAATCCACAGCAGCCAATGCAACTCTTGCCGGAGGTCGCGGCGGAACTACTTCCACTGGTGGTGCAGGCGGAACTTCAAATAGTTGCACAACTGCGGGCAGTTCACTTCAGGGTGGAAATGGTTGTGCAATTAGCGGAGCAGAAGGTGGCGGTGGCGGTGGTGGCGGTTACTTCGGTGGTGGCGGCGGTGCTTATCAAACTTCAACTTCTGGCATCAACGGTGGTGGCGGCGGTGGCTCCGGATATTTAAATACATCAGTTGCGACACTTATTTTAGCAACTGCAGGTTCAGATGGCGCGTACGCAAACTTCGCCTATCCAGATACCACTAGCCCAAACTATGCACTCAATGCAGGTCGCGGTGGAATGCCAAACACAAATACGGCTGCAGATAACTCTGGTGGAAATGGATTAATTACAATCCAATGGAATTCACCATCTGTTGATTCACCAGTCTCAGCCAACACCGGAAACTTAGTTCGCACTGGTTATGTATTTGATGGTTGGAACACAGCAGCAGATGGAAATGGAACAAACGTTTCACCTGGTTCTGCATTTCCATCGTCAGTCTCAGCCACTTTGTACGCAACATGGACTCCAAGTCGCGACGGGCTAACACCAAGCTTTAATACCAACACCAGCAGCCCAATCGGAGTCGTAGCAGGTGGGTCTTACGTCATCAACAATGTTTACACAACTAACGCAAATGATTTAGTTGTTTCTCAGTACGCCGACAAGATTCAAATTATCGCATCGGTACCTTCAGGAACTTTGGCTATCACAACTACAACAAACTTAACTCTTCCAATTGGTTATCAGAGTGCGTTAAACACAGCAGCAGGGACGATTTCTTTTGTTGGAAATCTTGCAGCGATTAATGCGGCGCTCGCATCTTTAAAGTACACAGCCGCTGCCACTGCCGTTAGTACCACGATCACAATCACTGCATCCTATGCAGGTATCAATGGTGATTATCGTTATAACGCTGCAACTGGCAGTTACTACTTCCGTAACCCAACAACCGCGGTGTGGGCTAATGCTTATAACCCAACTACAGCTGCAAGTAATTGTGGAGTTAAATTCAACGGTATGTGCGGTTATATGGCTGTACCAAATACAGTTGCCGAATCTACATTTATTGGTGAAATGCTAGGTACTGGCTGGATTGGTGTCATTAAATCAAGTGGTCTTAAGTACATTGGTAACGCCCCTTCAGCCATTGCCGGAACAACCGTTTCAGTTACAAACTGGAATGGAGCAGAAGGCGGCACCGCAGGGGAAAATTATGTTGGCATTTCGGTTACAACCGGAAAATGGGCAGATCTATCAACTCAGAGCTACAACCCAATTTACGAATTTGGTGGCAAAGGCGAAGATCCAATATTCGGAGTATTAACTCGCACCATTACGATTGGTGCTTTGGTGGCTCCTGCTACACCAACCCTTGATTCAGCATCCGATACTGGAACTTCAAGCACAGACAAAATTACAAATGACAACACTCCAACTATAAATATTGGTGGATT
>JBILJK010000013.1:0-15292 GCA_044377285.1 Candidatus Planktophila sp. | reverse complement strand
GAACAATTACATCTGCGATGCTTGCGCCAGCTTCCTTTGCAATTGGTTCTAGAACAGCAAGCACCTTGTTCAAGCGAGCAGGTTCATTACCTTCCCAATTGCGAGCTGGCTCTAAACGAATGCGTGATCCATTTGCCCCACCTCGTAGATCAGAGCCACGGAATGTGCGTGCGCTATCCCATGCTGTTGCTACTAACTCTGAAACAGATAGTCCTGCAGCATTGATCTTTGCTTTCACTGCAGCAACATCATAAGAAGTTGTTCCTGCAGGAATTGGATCCTGCCAAATCAAATCCTCTGTTGGTACATCTGGTCCGATGTAGCGAACCTTTGGTCCCATATCGCGGTGGGTTAACTTGAACCACGCGCGTGCGAATGCATCATCTAGGTGCGCAGGTTGTTCGTGGAACTTCTTTGAAATTTCCAAATAAATTGGATCAATAATCATGGCCATATCTGCATCGGTCATCATTGGGTTGTAGCGAATAGATGAGTCCTCAACATCTACTGGCTTATCAGCTTCTAGAATATTTGTTGGCTCCCATTGGTGCGCACCTGCTGGTGATTTAACAAGTGCCCATTCATGCTTGAACAACATTTCAAAGTAACCGGCATCCCACTTAGTTGGCTCAGTTGTCCACGCACCTTCGATGCCACTTGTTACTGTGTTGCGACCAACGCCACGCTTTGTGTGGTTGTTCCAGCCCAAGCCTTGCTCAAAAATATCTGCAGCTTCTGGCGCAGGTCCTAACAAAGAAGCATCGCCGTTTCCGTGTGCCTTACCAACTGTGTGACCACCGGCAGTTAATGCAACGGTCTCTTCATCGTTCATCGCCATGCGCGCAAAAGTTTCACGGATATGTTGGGCAGTTAGCAATGGATTTGAAACTCCATTTATGCCTTCAGGGTTTACATAAATAAGGCCCATCTGTACTGCGGCTAGCGGATTTTCCAAAGAGCTAGCATCTGTAGTGTCTGCATACCGCTCATCACTTGGCATCATTAATTCAGGTTCTGATCCCCAGTAAATATCTTTTTCTGGATGCCACACATCTTCTCGTCCAAAAGCAAAACCAAATGTCTTTAAGCCCATGCTCTCGTATGCAATTGTTCCTGCGAGAATAAACAAATCTGCCCAGCTCAGTTTGTTTCCATATTTTTGTTTGATCGGCCACAACAAACGTCGTGCTTTATCAAGGTTGCCGTTATCTGGCCATGAATTAAGGGGAGCAAATCTAAAACTTCCAGTGCCGGCGCCGCCACGTCCATCGGCAACGCGGTATGTACCCGCAGAGTGCCATGCCATACGAATCATCAATCCGCCGTAATGACCCCAATCAGCTGGCCACCACTCTTGCGTTTGGGTCATGAATTGATGCAGATCGCTTTTAACTGAAGCAAAATCTAAAGTTTTAACTTCTTCGCGATAATCAAAATCTTCACCTAGGGGATTTGTCTTGCGATCATGTTGATGCAAAATATCGAGCTTGAGGGTATTGGGCCACAAGTATGTGTTTGATTCACTAGTTTGAGTGTTTGCACCGTGTGCGACTGGGCACTTTGCGTCCATGATTCCCCCTGTTGTAACAATTAATTGTGCTTAGTATGGATGCAGCGGTAAGGGCTCGCAAATTATGAGAGATAGGCTGAGTCCATGACCAGAACTTCAAAAAAGTGGACGGCAAGAGACACAGCCAAGTGCATCATCACCCCTTCTGATCTTGACCATAAATACAGTCGCGGAGTTCTCGGTGTAATTACCGGTTCTGCGCAGTACCCAGGAGCCGCTGTTCTGACTACTGCTGCCGCATCTGCGACAGGTATCGGAATGATTCGTTTTCACAGCTCATCAGGTTTGGCACATCTCGTTCTGCACACAACTCCATCCGTGGTTGTTCAACCTGGAAAAGTAACGGCATGGTTAATCGGAAGTGGAATTGAAACAAAGAAGTATTCAGATATCACCACATGGTTGCGTCATCGCTGGTTCAAATTGGCGACATTGCAATCTGTCCCAACAGTTTTAGATGCTGGTGCACTGCACTTGGCAGGATCGTTAGAACAGCCCACTGTGATCACTCCACACAGCGGTGAGCTCTCAAAGCTTTTGACGATGCGCGGGATAAATGTTTCTGCCGAAGCTATCGAGGGCAATCCAAAGAAGTGGGTGCAAGAAGCTGCCGACACTTTAGGAGTGACTGTTTTACTAAAAGGTTCCACTACATATGTTGCCAATGATTCAGTTGTGATCGAATTGCCAACTGCTACCCCATGGCTTGCGACGGCAGGAACTGGTGATGTTTTAGCAGGAATCATCGGCTCATTAGTTGCAACAAACACCGTAGAAATTCTCAATGATTACAACCATTTGGCAGCAGTTGTAGCATCCGCCGCTTTCATTCATGCACGAGCTGCAGATGCCGCATCAAACGGAGGGCCAATTAACGCTGAAGCGATAATAGATTCCATCCCAAGTGTCATAGCTCGGATTCTGAAGTAACACATAGGGGTTCCCCTATTTAATGCCATCTCTCAATTCACTCTCACTTCTGTATCAATTAGATGAATTGTGGCGTAACTTCTAAATGTGAGTGATCGAGTCTTGCTAGTAATGGATGATGCTTTTGAATTATCCACGATGGCTGCCGCACTGAAAATGCATGGAATAAATGTCATAGGTGAAGCTCGCAAGGAATCCTCGGCGGTGTTGCTCATGCGCAGTATGCAACCCAATGTTTTACTGATAGATATGCACTCATCTAATGAGCACTCGATCGCAATTGCAACTGCAATTCGCAAGGAATCCCCAGAAATAGGTGTTGTCATATTGGTTGCCTGCGCAGATCTTAGATTGCTCGGAGAACTCAGTTGCAATATCCCTGTCGGGGCCAAAGTTGTAATTAAAAAATCCATGAACAACGTTGCTGCATTATGCGACTTAATATCAGAGTCACGAATTTTTGACCCTGAGTCATCTGTCACTTGGGTCAATGGAAATGTTTCTGTTCATGAAAAAGCATTGGAAAAATTGATTTCCCATCTGACCGATCTCCAGATCGACACACTGCGCCTAGTCGCTAATGGCTTAACAAATGCTGAGATTGGCCGAATCAGATTTGTGAGTGAAAAAGCAATTGAACAGATGGTTTCACGTATTGCTTTGATCCTTGATGTACAGCCGGACAAGACAAAGAACTTGCGGGTGCAATTAGTTGGGGAATATCTCAAGTGGATTGGCGCGCCAACACACTAGGTGTGCTCTTCTCTCAAGTAGCGAAGGTAAAGTTCCCGCCTATGGAACTCAACCAGATTCGTGCGCAGTGGAATCAGGTGTTGGATGCCCTTGAGTCCGAGAATCGTGTTGCATGGATCGCATACTTTGATGCCCGCTTGAGTTCATTTGAGAATGGAATTTTGACCTTGGATTTTTCAGATAGTCGTAAGTTTGCAACCTCACACGAATACTCAGAAACTCGTCCAAATTTGAAGTCTGCTCTTCAGGCAGCAATCAAAAACACGATCGGTATAGATGTGGAGATACTCGAACAATGAGAGTAAAGATCTATCTATTGTCTATTTCATTGATGATTGCGGTCGCAGGAGCACCTCAATCTGTAGCAGCTACATCGACCTTGTCCATGTCGATTAAACAAACACCTAGTGCTTCTGAAACATTGCTGACGCTCTACGGAAATCTCAAACCAAACCGTTCGGGCAGCACTGTAAATATCCAAGTAGACACAGATGGTCAATGGACCACAACCCGATTTACGACAAAGGTCACCAAAGTCGGAACCTGGAGAGTAACTGCACTCGCAACCGCGCTGAACGCAACTGTTCGTTATCGCGCGGTATCAGTTATAGGTGGGCAGAGTTTGTATTCTCCTATTCGTTCCATCACGGTCAAGCAACAACCTGAAATCTCCAATTCTGACCCTGCTCAATTTATTGATTTAACTGGCCCTGGTGGTCGCATTCATGGCGCTGATGTCAGCCGTTGGCAACATCCCTACGATAAGCCAATTGATTTTGTGAAAATGTACAAAGCAGGAATGCGATTTGTATTCATCAAGGCATCCGACACCCGTGAGTCTTCCGATCTGTTGGCGCTCAAATATGCAGCAATGGATCACCATGCTGCACAAGCTGCCGGAATCTATACAGGTTTTTATCACTATGCGACCTTGCCTGATGTCACCGATCCTGAAGGAATAAAGAAAGATGCTTTGGCGCAAGCACAAAAGGTTGTGTGGCGGCTGGCATCAATGGGTGGTTACAGTGAAAGAGATTTGCCATACGCATTAGATCTCGAGAATAAATGTGTGCACTACTCATCCTCTGGTGGGTGTCTAAAGAATGCAACACGTAGCGCTGTAACTTTATGGGCGACAACATTTCTAGCCTCATTGAAGGAAAAAACTGGTAAAACACCGATTCTCTATTCTTATGCAAGCTTTTTAGAGAGTTCAATGAAGCGCACACCAGAGCTTGCTCAATATCCATTGTGGCTTGCCCAATATGCAATCGACCCAGCAAACCCAATCAACCAGCCAGGTATAAAAACCGGTGGCTGTTATGTTCACTCATGGACTGGCAATAACTGCGATTCTCAATGGACGGTGTGGCAATACTCCTCGTGTGGAATTGCACCTAAGTATGGCGTTCCTGGAAATAGATTAGACCTCAATGTATTTCGTGGAACACCTACATCATTTTTAGAGTTGGTCAAAGGAATCTGGAAGCCAACTCTGGTTGACCTAATGCCACAGCAAGAGCCGACGGTTTTGACTGTTGTCAGTCAATCAGCAAGCACAACCAACAAGGCCGTAACTTTCACAGTAAATGTTGTCCGACCAAGTGGTTCTCCTGTTGTTACTGGATCGGTGAAATTGGTCTTTGATAGTGAAACTGCACCTACAACAAGGCCAACTCAAACAATTATGCGTGAAACAAGCGGAGTGTGGACACTTTCCCTCAAAGGTATATTAGCTGGTTCGTACAATGGAAAAGTTTTATTCCAAGATGTATCAGGTACTCATGCTGAATCAACATTTCCAGTCACTTTCGAAGTCACACAAGGGCCGACACCAACACCTAAACCAACTGCGTCATCGACTGCGACTAAAAAGCCAACCACTGATGGTTGCAGAGGACAGATTAAGAATTAACCTCAAGTAGTTCACCTAGGGCTGCTATTTCACGCTCAACTAATTCTGTGTATTGGGCGATTGATTCTTTCCGCTCCTTAGCGCTCCACCCAAGAACCGGAGAAATAAGGGTTGCAATCTCATCTGCAAGGTGTGCGCCATGATTGACCGCTTCAAATGACAAACGTGTACGGCGTGAAATTACATCATCAACAGAGCGCGCGCCTTCATGCGAAGCAGCGTAGACAATTTCAGCCTTGATGTATGGCAAATCTGCATCTAGCGTGCTGGCCAATTGTGGTTGAATTTTAATTAAATCAAGGATCTCGCTGATCAGTGATCCGTGGCGATTGAGTAAGTGTGTAACTGTTGCTACATCTAGCCCAGACTCTTGCGCTATACGTTCTTTCTGTTGTTCTAAAGCAAAGTAACCATCGGCACCTACTAGTGGCAGTTTCTCTGTCACGGATTCTTGTGTCAATCTACGAAGCTCAATCACTGCGCGATCTACAACATCCTTAGCCATGACTCGATATGTTGTGTACTTACCACCGGCAATAGAAACAAATCCGGCAGCTGGGCGGTCTACTGTGTGTTCGCGTGAAAGTTTTGTTGTTGTTGCGCTCTTGTTGTTTGCAACTAGTGGACGCAATCCCGCATACACGCCAATAATCTCATCTGCGCGCAATTTGGGTTCAAGAACTCTGTTCGCCTGATCCAAAATGTACTGAACATCTTCTTTAGTGGCACACGGCTCTGCACGGTCACCTTCGTAAGGCGTATCTGTTGTGCCAACAATCCACTTGTCTCCCCATGGGATCAAGAACAGTACAGAGATCGGGGTTTTTACAATGATGCCAGCATCGGATTTGATTGCAGATCCCGGAACGACAATATGAGCACCTTTGCTCATGGTTACGTTATATCCGGGAGTTAATTCAAAACGTGCATGTAATTGATCGCTCCATACGCCAGCACACATAATTGTGGCGCGTGCTTTAATCGCAATCTTCTTTCCAGATGCTAAATCAAGGGCGTTAACACCCACCACACGCTTACCCTCACGAATCAAAGATTCTGCAGAAACTTGTGTTGCGATGATTGCTCCATGACGCGCTGCAGTTCGTGCGACTGACATTGTGTGGCGGGCGTCATCAACTTGAGCATCAAAGTATTTGATTGCACCCGTTACAAGATCATGGCGCAAAGAGGGTGCGATCTCATTGATCTGTTTTTGACTTAGATGTTTGTGCCATGGCATCGCTCGCTGAAATCCCCGTAGCGCGTCATATAGCGCTAGCCCTGCTCCAACATATGTGCGCTCTTTAAACTTTTCTGTAAGCGGAAACAAAAATCCAACTGGCTTAACAAGGTGCGGACACAGCGTTGAAACCATTAACTCTCGCTCGTGTAATGCTTCACGCACTAATTTGAAATCATATTGTTCAAGATACCTAAGCCCACCATGAATTAACTTGCTGGATCTACTTGATGTTCCAGCTGCGATATCTTGCGCCTCAATCAGGGCGACTTTTAATCCTCGAGATGCGGCATCTAGCGCTGCACCGACGCCGTTAACTCCCCCGCCAATTACAAGAATGTCGAAGTGTTCTGTCCCTAATTGGGAGATGGCAGAGTCACGCTGGTCTGGGCCAAGTTGCGACAAGAACATATGCGTTGCTTCTCCGTAATCAGTGAGTACGCTAAGCCTAACTTACGGCGAGGGGTTGTGCGCAGTGTCATTCATCGGGGCATATATCGGCAGTTTGGATCAGGGCACTAGTAGTACTCGATTCATGATCTTTGACCACGCAGGCCAGGTAGTCGGACAGCATCAACTAGAACATCGCCAGATCCTTCCGCAGGCAGGATGGGTTGAACATGACGCTGCTGAAATTTGGGAAAGAGTCCAAGAAGTTATTGCGGGGGCTTTGAAGCAAGCAAATATTTTGGGATCAGATTTAGCAGCAATTGGGCTGACCAACCAGCGTGAAACGACTGTGGTGTGGGATGTAAGCACAGGACAACCCCTGTCCAATGCCATCGTCTGGCAAGACACCCGAACTACCGAATTCTTGGCAACTTTGTCGGATGTTCAACAACAAAAGATTCGTCACGCAACGGGTTTAACAATTGCGCCGTACTTTGCTGGCAGCAAGATGACCTGGTTTCTAAAAAATATTCCGGCTGCAAGTAGCGCTGATGCTCGCTTTGGAACAATTGATTCGTGGATCCTATGGAATTTATCTGGTGGTGTCCGTGGTGGTGTGCACGCCACTGATGTGACAAATGCCAGTCGCACCTTGTTAATGAACCTTGAAACATTAGATTGGGATGACGAACTTCTTTCTATTTTTGGTGTTTCTCGTTCCGCACTTCCTGTTATCAAATCTTCCTCTGAGGTTTATGCAATGACAGATCCACATGGACCGCTCGGAACGGCGATACCAATAGCTGGAATCTTGGGAGATCAACAAGCTGCAATGGTTGGACAGGTGTGTTTTGAACGTGGAGAATCAAAGACAACGTATGGCACTGGAAACTTTGCACTCCTAAATACTGGTACTGAAATCGTGCGCTCTAAAAACGGTTTATTGACAACAGTTTGTTTCAAACTTGGCGATGCACCGGCGCATTACGCACTTGAAGGATCAGTTGCTGTTACCGGCTCTGCAATTCAATGGCTTAGGGATCAATTAGGAATTATTTCAAATGCGGCAGAGACCGAGAGCTTGGCATCATCTGTTTCAGATACCGGTGGTGTTTATTTTGTCCCTGCTTTTTCTGGTTTGTTTGCTCCTTATTGGCGCAGCGATGCGCGTGGAGTAATTGTTGGATTAACTCGCGCAGCAACCAAAGCACACCTTGCTCGAGCTGCCCTAGAAGCCATCTGCTACCAAACACGTGATGTGATGGATGCAATGGTTGCCGACAGTGGCGTTCCGATGAAGGAGATGCGGGTTGATGGAGGAATCACTGCAAACTCTTTCTGCATGCAGATGCAGGCAGATGTTATGGGTATCGATATCACTCGCCCATTAATCGGTGAAACAACAGCACTAGGTGCAGCCTACGCTGCTGGTTTAGCAGTTGGTTTTTGGTCATCAACTGATGAGGTTCGAAAGCAATGGCAACAATCTCGTCGTTGGAATTCAACAAGCACTGCACAACAAAGAGCTAACGGTTATGCAAGATGGAAGAAAGCAGTAGAGCGAACCTTGAACTGGGTTGATTAAGCTTTACTAATTTCAATCAAGAACGCATTTGCAGGAGCAAGAATTGGCGCTGTTACACCGATTGCAGAAAGCGCAGATCCTGACACCGTTATTCCAGCCATCCATTCGGGTGGAGTAATCAACATAAATCGTGGCTTACCCGCAGGAAACACCGCTTTGATTACATAGTTTGCTGATTCATCTAAACCAGGAAATTTTAATGGTGATGGATGAATAGAAACAGTTGGAGTTAATTGAACATAAGCAAAAATTGCTCGTGAAGCATCATGTGCCACAACGCCATGTAAATAGGCATGTGTTTCGGGATAATCAACGCGAACCATTTTTCCTGAATGCAATAGCGCGCGATTAATCTTGTAGTACTGCGCCCATGTTGCTAAATGCTTTCGCTCTTCTGCTGTCGCTTCTGTGATATTCCATTCAATACCTGCGTGACCAAAAAGAGCTGTTGTTGCACGCATGGAAAGTTCTAATGTGCGACCTGTTTGGTGACCATGGGTAGGTCCAATATGAGTTCCAAGAAGTTCAGGTGCAATAACCTGAGCGGTCCACCGTTGAATAGTTTGGCGTTCAAGTGCGTCATTGTTATCACTAGTCCAGAACCGATCCACTAGATCAATCACACCCAAGTCAATCCGCGCTCCACCTGATGCACATGATTCAATTTCAAGCCCAGGGTGACGCTTCTTGAGCTCTGCAAATAAACGATAGATCGCTTGTGTTTGGCGATGAACACCAGCAGCACCTAAGTGGCCTGCATCAATTAGCACACGGTTGTGATCCCATTTAATGTAAGCAATATTGTGCGCCCCTAAAACTGCAGATGTTTGCTCAAGGACATGATTGAACGCACCTTCATGACCAATATCTAGAACTAATTGATGGCGCCATAGTGGAGGAACGCGATCTGCTTCATGCAAAATCCATTCAGGATGGGCGCGATACAAATCTGAATCAGGGTTAACCATTTCGCCTTCAAACCACAGGCCAAATTCAATTCCTTTGTCATTGATGTATTTGATGATTGGTGACAAACCATTAGGCCAGACAGCAGGATCGATAACCCAATCACCTAAGCCGGCACGATCATTACGTCTGGAATGAAACCAGCCATCATCTAGAACAACACGCTCGATACCTACTTCGGCAGCTACATCAACTAGCGCCTTGATCTTTTCCTCGTTGTGATCAAAGTACAACGCTTCCCACATATTCAAAGTAAGTGGACGAGGACGCTTAGGGTGAACGTCGCGTGCTCGAAGATAGGAATGATAAGCCGCGCTTACCCCATCTAGACCTTGCGCAGAAAAAACAGAAACTAGTGCCGGAGCTTCATAACTTTCACCTGAAGTCAATATCAATTCGCCGGGTAACAACAATTCGCCAGCACCAATTGATTGCGAACCGTCAAAGAGTTTTTCAACTAAATACTGTGAGTTACCACTCCAGGCAATGCTTGTAGACCAAGCGTTTCCAGATTGAAAAGATGTCTGCGGCGTTAGCGCGATATCTGCAATAGAAAAATTATGTCCGCTACGACCTTCACGGGATTCGCGCACCCATGTACCGGTAGCGATCTCTTTGCGTTGTGGATTGCGCTCGTTAGACCAACGACCTGCAAAATCTAAAGTTTGTGTGGCTTCTTTAGGAAGCGGCAACCAATGAATAAATTCATTAAGACAATATTCAGAATCAGCTAAATTCTTAACAGTTGCTCTTTGGAATAAAACACCGTGCTGATCCAGATCAAAAGTAATAACAACTTCAAGTTCTGCGTGAAAATCACGAAGTGTGATAGCGGCATGGTTTCCCTGATGATGAAAGTCTGTTACTTCAAACTTAGTTGACCAGGCTTTTCCATTTCTGTGTCCAGACAATGTTGGTCGCCCCAAAAAGCCGCGAGAACTTTCGCGCATAAGTCCAGGAAACTGTGGCTCATCCCAAGAGCTGTTTGCAATTGATGGACGAATCGCAGTTTGCACAGCTGCAAGATCTCCATGAACAGGTGCTCCCCAATGTTGGATTACAAGGGCCCCGTCCACTACTTCAAGCAGAAGTGATGACGATGTCGCGCTCAATAGTGCAGATTGCTTACTCACAAAGGTAGAGTAACGACACTATGGGTGAGAGTAAAAAACTAAAAGCAGGCGTCATCAGAAATGATCGCCACATGGCCGATGGTCGAACAATTCGGTACTACGACACCGCTGGCCAAGCGCGAAGTGTTGAAGATGCCAGGCCACAGGAAGAGCAACCAGGAATAGGTGAACTTCGCTTCGATCCATTGGTCAATGAATGGGTTGCAATGGCGGCTCATCGCCAAGGACGAATCTTCTTACCTCCAAAAGAGCTGTGTCCATTGTGTCCCACAACAGGTGATTTGCTGACTGAAATCCCTGAATCAGATTTTGAAGTAGTTGTCTTTGATAATCGTTCCCCATCATTGCGTCCACCAGTTGGTGATTGGGCACTTCCAGACATGGTTGGCCCAGATACTGATTTAGGCACGGCAGCTGGCAAGTGTGAAGTTATTTGCTTTACCGCAGACCATGGAAATGCTTTTAAGGATCTGACTCCACAACGTGTTCGCACATTGCTTGAGGCATGGATTGATCGCACATCAGAGCTGTCACAAGAAAGCTACATCGAACACATAGCACCCTTTGAAAACCGCGGTGAGGAAATTGGCGTAACACTGTCACACCCACATGGGCAGATTTATGCTTATTCATATATCCCGCCTCGTGTCGAAAAGATGCTGGCCGCAGCCAACAGATACAAAGAGCAAACCGGTAAAGTCTTGTTTGATGAAGTTGTTGCCCGTGAGATTAGGGACAACGAGCGCATCGTTGCTAAGAATGATCGCTGGATTGCATTTGTTCCTTACGCTGCACGATATCCATTTGAAATTCATGTAGCTCCATTAAACCCTGTTGCAGATCTAACTGGATTAACGGAGGCGGATCGAGATGCATTCCCCGAGATTGCGCTAGAAGTCACGCGCAGACTAGATGGCGTCTTTGGAATTGAAATGGCCTATATCGCCGCGTGGCATCAAGCACCTGTGCGAGTTGGCCGCGATGTATTGCGTCTGCACTGGCAAATTACCAGCGTGCGACGTGCACCTGGAAAATTGAAGTACCTAGCTGGCTCTGAATCTGCAATGGGTGCATTCATTATGGACATGCGTCCAGAACAATCTGCGGCGCAGTTGCGGGAAGTAGTTTTGTAATGCGAGTTTTAGTAACAGGTGGAACTGGATATATCGGTTCTACAGCAGTTGAAATATTGCTTACACAGGGTTTTGAAATCTCAATTTTAGATGATTGCAGTACCGGTCATGCCGATACCGTCCCTGCAGGAGTGCGCTTTGTTCAGGGTTCACTTCTCAATAGTGATCAAGTCGCTGAAGCCTTATCCGGATGTGATGCCGTAATGCACTTTGCGGGCAAATCTTTAGTCGGAGAATCAGTTGAAAAACCTGATCTCTATCATTCGGTTAACGTTGATGGAACCCGCATTCTGCTAGATGAAATGCGTAAACAGTCAATTGCTAAAATTGTTTTCTCATCTTCAGCTGCCACCTATGGCGAACCCAAGGTTGTTCCTATTCTTGAAACTTCCGAAACTATTCCAACTAATCCATATGGTGCTACAAAACTAGCAATTGATCACATGATCACAGCCGAAGCTGCGGCACACGGAATCTCTGCGGCTTCTCTGCGTTATTTCAATGTTGCAGGGGCGCTAAAGGCAGATCGTGGATGGTTGGCCGAACGGCATAATCCAGAAACACATTTAATTCCTAATGTTTTACGCAGTACAACAGAAAATCCAGTAAAGATTTTTGGCACAGACTGGCCTACAGCAGATGGAACCTGCATCCGTGACTATGTGCATGTCATCGATTTGATTGATGCACACGTAAAGGCGCTTGAATCTTTAGGAAAGCCGGGGCATGAGATTTACAACCTAGGTAGTGGTTCTGGATACTCGGTCCGCGAAGTTGTCGCTGCGGCAAGTGCTGCTAAGGGCCAACAGATTCCATTTCTTGATTCTCCTCGCCGAGCGGGTGATCCTGCGGTTCTGATTGCAGATATTTCAAAGGCGAAATCGCAACTTGGCTGGGAGCCAACGCGAAATATGAACACAATGGTTTCAGACACTTTGAAATCTATGGGATAGCAATGAGCTCGATCGAAGAAAAATTTCTTGAAACATTTGGAGAAGAACCGGATTTAGTTGCAGCTGCTCCTGGTCGCGTTAATTTAATTGGTGAGCACATTGATTACAGCGAAGGATTTGTACTTCCCTTTGCCATCAAAGATAGAACTTTGGCCGCTGTTCGAAAGCGTGATGACTCCATAGTTCGAATTGCATCTGCGCAGCGGCGTAACAAAATAGTCAGTGTAGATATCACCGATGTTAAGCCAGGACTAAAGGGTGAATGGGAGCGTTACGCACTGGGCGTTCTTTGGTCAATGGGAGTTACAAGCGGTGTGGACATAATGATCGATGGCCATGTTCCACTTGGTGCGGGCTTGTCATCATCTGCAGCTCTGGAATGTTCTGTTGCTACGGCAATGAATCACTTATTTGATATGGGATTTAGCCTTGAAGAACTTGCGCGACTAACGCAAAGAGCTGAAAACCAATATGTCGGAGTCCCGTGCGGCATTATGGATCAATCTGTTTCGCTTATGGCAACACAGGGATTCGCGCTTTTGCTTGACTGTCGCGATCTCTCAACTCGCAATATTTCATTTGATGTTGCATCACATGGGTTAGAGCTATTAATAATTGATACTCAGGCACACCATGCTTTGACCGATGGCGGCTACGCAGAACGTCGAGCTTCGTGTGAATCAGTTGCAGCCAAATTATCGGTTAAATCAATGCGTGAGCTAACGATGGCGCAGTTAGATGCTGCTCGATCTCAGATTACGCATACCGAATACATCAGAGCTCGCCATGCAGTTAGCGAAATGAAACGCGTTCTAGATTGCGTGGATGCATTAAGTATTGGTGATTTTGCAAAGGTAGGAGAACTGATTAACCAATCTCATCTTTCTCTGCGTGATGATTACACCGTTTCTTGTCCCGAATTAGATACAGCGGTAGATGCATCATTGGCTGCAGGTGCAATGGGCTCACGTATGGTTGGTGGTGGTTTTGGTGGAAGTGCAATCGCCCTGATTGATGCTTCAAAAACAGCCAAAACAATTCACGCCGTTGAAAAAGCTTTTGCAGATAAGAAATTTAAGGCTCCGCGCTTTTTTACTTCACTACCAAGTCAGGGAGCTGAAATACTTTCTAGACATTAAATTGAACTAAAGGCTTACAGCGGGGTTATTGACAAAACTTCTACCCCGCCGATTGCACCCAAAACATTTAGCAGATCTGTCGGGTCACTCCCTGGAATCGCAACTGTAATGTCATCAAAACCTTTGCCATCTTCAGCCTTTACAACTGCGAGCGCACGGATATCTCCACCTGCTGCCCCAATTGCAGATGCAAGTAAACCTAATGAACCGGGGCGATCAGGAATTGCGACGTTAAGTTGAAATAGTGCCATGGGTAAACAATACCCTGACACTATTTCAACCACGCTACATTAATTAGATGGCGCAGAGCCTAAGGTGACTTTGAAACTCTTTGAGCCTCCGGTTGGAAGTTCAACAGTTACGGTTATTGCGCTGCCCGGTGCATAGGAGCGAATCTTCACAATCGCGCCAACTTGGTCTGCAATCTTTACGCCATCAATGGCGGTGATTATCGATCCTGCTGGAATCCCAGCCTTCTCAGCACCTTCACCAGGGCTCAGACGTAAGATCTTTGCTCCGGTACCTGTGTAGGTTGTATCAAAAAAGATACCCAGAACTGGACGGGTTGATTTGCCGGTAGCGATTAGTTCATCAATAACACGTTTAGCTTCATTTATCGGAATCGAAAATCCAAGTCCGATACTTCCGCTTGCGCCACCTGATGAAAGCGTTGCAATAGCAGAGTTGACGCCAATTATTCGACCTTGCGAATCTAGCAACGCACCACCAGAGTTACCTGGATTAATAGCTGCATCTGTCTGAATTGCATTAACAAATGACTCGGCACCCACCGTGCCTGTTGTTACTGGTCGATTTAAGGCTGAAATAATCCCGCTAGTCACTGTGCTTGCAAGACCAAGTGGTGAACCAATTGCAACTACGGATTCTCCGACACTTATACGAGATGAATCTCCGATAGTGACTATAGGCAGGTTGCCCTTGTTGACCTTTATCACCGCTATGTCATAGGCGGCATCACGGCCAACTATTTGAGCTGAAACAGTGTCACCATTTAGTAATTCAACTAAAATTGTTCCGGTATTAACGGCGGTTTCAATAACGTGGTTGTTTGTGATGATGAATGAAACAGATTTATCTGACTTGTAAATCACGCCGCTTCCTGTGCCACTACCCGCAGTTGATGTGACCTTGATTGAAACAACAGATGGCGTAACAAGAGATGCAATGCTCTTCACATCAATTGTTGGCGCTCCCAATGTGAGCGAAGTTCTGGTAGTTGGACAGCCATTTGATCCGGCTAAAAAGATAGCTTGACTTCTTTTATCTACACACACTTTAACGCCCAGTGGCTCCGATGTGGCAGCGGTTGCGACACCTCCGACCAATGTTGCACCTAATAGGAATCCTGCAATGACCTTCGTCGATGTTCTCTTCATCTCAACCTCTTTCATAGTTAAAGACAAGTTTTCACTTTAACCTGAGAGATAGTTTAGAAACGCCTTACGTATTGGTGCAACTTTTACAGAAGGACAACCCAGTCGCCTTTAATGGCAACTTTCACACTCAATAACTTTGAAATCGAATTACGGGATTGGCCGACAGGACCGGCAACTACTGCCCCTTT
>JBILJK010000082.1:0-4599 GCA_044377285.1 Candidatus Planktophila sp. | reverse complement strand
CGATGTTGATGAAAAGAGTTTTACCGTTGATCCGCCTTCCTGGAGAGCAGATCTTTTGACCGCTGCAGATTTCACGGAGGAAGTAGCCCGCATGATTGGCTACGACAAGATCCCGTCAATACTTCCGCCTCGACCATTACATGCCACTTTGACCTCGACTCAAAAACGACGTCGCGCTGTAGCAACAATGCTGGCAAGTCGCGGCTTTGCAGAGGTGCAAACATTCCCATTCACCAATCAATCGACAATCGATTCAATGGGATTTGTCGGTGAACGTGCATCCACATACAAAGTGGCGAACCCAATGTCTGAAGAGTTTCCACTCATGCGCGTTCATCTTGTGCCCGGTTTGATTGAAGTTGCCCAACGCAATATCAGCCGTGGCGCAAAGGACTTTGCGATCTTCGAAATGGGATCGATATTCCGTAGTTCACAGAAGTTGGTGCCTGCGATTTCACCTGATTTATCTGAACGCCCAGGACAAAAGATTATTGATGCGATTTTTGCAAGCGTTCCACCCCAGGGATATCACGTAGCTGGATTGCTTGTTGGAAAAATCGAAAATGAGAATTGGCAGGGTAAGGCGCGTTCTTACAATTGGCAGGATGCAATCGCCTTCGCCCAAGATGTTTTGGCTCTGTGCAATCTTGAGTGGACTGTAGCTCGCTCAGATTTAGCACCATGGCATCCTGGTCGATGCGCAGAATTAATTGTTGATGGAAAGGCCGTTGCACATGCTGGCGAACTTCACCCACGCATAGTTGCCGCGTATGGTCTACCTGAACGTTCAGTGGCATTTGCTGTTGCCTTAAGCGCACTCCCGGATTCAGTTTTAGTTCGACCAACCACAGTTGGAACAATGCCAGCGGCGGTTCAGGATGTGGCCCTCATTGTTGAATCAACTATTAGTGCAGCAGATGTTGAGAATGCATTGCGCGAAGGCGCAGGGGATTTGCTCGAATCGATTACCTTGTTTGATCGCTACGACAAGATTGGCGACGGCAAGATCTCGCTGGCTTTCACACTCGTCTTTCGGGCACAGGATCGCACTCTTACAGGCGAGGAAGTTTCTGCCATGCGGGAGGCGGCCACGGCTGTTGCAGCTTCTAAGTACGGAGCGGTTGTACGCACCGCATAATTATGCATAATGTTGCATAATTATAGATATTCATTTACTCTTAAGCCATGAAAACAGCGGTCATTGGCGCCAGCGGATATGCAGGTGGAGAACTCTTAAGGTTGCTCGCCATCCACCCACATTTTGAAGTAACAGTTGTGAGCGCGCATTCGAATGCGGGGGAGCAGGTCACATCTGTTCATCCGCAATTGCAAAGTTATGCGGGCCGAAGTTTTGTAGCAACCGACTCAATCAATTTCTCCACGCTGGGATTAGTTTTTCTAGCTCTACCTCATGGTGAATCAGCGTCGTTGATTGCAAAGATCCCAGCACATGTAAAGATTGTCGATCTAGGTGCTGATTTTAGATTGGAAGATCCGGCACAGTGGGAAAAGTATTATGGTGGAAAGTACGCAGGGTCTTGGGTCTACGGGTTGCCTGAGCTCGCACCAGGTCAGCGTGAAGCAATCAAAAATGAAAACAAAGTAGCTAATCCTGGCTGTTACGCCACATCGATCTCTATTGGGATCGCACCTGCACTTAATTTGGTAGACGTATCAGACATCGTTGTTGTCGCGGCCTCTGGAACAACGGGCGCAGGTCGATCTGCAAAGATCAATCTATTAGGCAGTGAAGTAATGAGTTCACTTACCTCATACAAATTCGGTGGAGTTCATCAGCACACACCCGAGATCGAACAAGCCTTGTCGGCAGTAGCGCAGAAGCCAGCCATGATCTCTTTCACGCCAATCCTCGCACCGATGCCACGCGGAATTCTTTCCACCATCACGGCAAAACTAAATGCTCCGCTAACTACACAACAAGCCCATGATCTATTTTCTAGACATTACGCTTCCGAATTCTTTGTCGATGTTTTGCCGATCGGGCAGATGCCTAAGACAAGTGCTGTAATAGGTAGTAATAAAGTTCAGTTGCAGGTGTCAGTTGATCAACACACACAGCGTTTAGTTGTTTCGGTAGCCATTGATAATCTTGGTAAGGGTGCTGCAGGACAAGCGATCCAAAATGCAAATTTAATCTGTGGCCTTGCAGAGATAAGTGGTCTCGCACTTGATGGAATTGGCGCTTAGGGCTTTATCGTGATTGTCGTAAAGTTCGGCGGCCATGCCATGAAAGATGAAAATGGTAACTTTGCTAAAGCCATTTCTGCTGCACAAAAGGCCGGGGAGCAGGTAGTTGTCGTCCATGGTGGTGGCCCACAAATCGACGTAGCTCTAAAGGCCAAGGGCATCGTTAGTACCTGGGTGGGAGGATTTCGAGTTACAACCAAGGAAATCTTCGATGTAGTTGAAGAAGTTTTAGTAAATCAAGTTGGTACCGAAGTTGCAGCGACATTAGGTAAAGCCGGAATCAAGGCACAAGCCATGTCTGCACGCACGTTGCCGACTGTGATCGCCAATAGACGAACACAATTAATTGATGGCGCGCCAGCTGATCTTGGATTTGTCGGCAACGTCCAAAGAGTGAATCCATCAGCTTTGCTTGATCTACTGAGTGAAGGGATTGTTCCAGTGGTAGCACCGATATCGTCCGATGAAGATATGGCAACAGGATTAAATGTAAACGCGGACTTCGCAGCAGCAGCAATTGCGGCGTCGCTACAAGCTTCCTCATTGATTATCATGACTGATGTCGCAGGGATATATCGCAACTGGCCAGATAAAGATTCTCTTATTGAGAATATTTCTGCAAGTGAGCTTGAATCAATTAAGGGCGGCTTTGCAGAAGGGATGGCTCCCAAGGTGCAGGCAGCACTCGATGCACTTACATATGGAGCTAAAGCTGTTCGGATTATTGATGGCACAGATCCCGATAGCTTTGCATCTGCGTTAGCTAGTACTGGCGGAACGTTGGTGGTCGCATGACAAACAAGAAGTATTTAAATCGATGGAATAGTTCTTTACAAAACAACTACGGCAAGCCAGCAATTACTTTGGTTAAGGGTAAGGGAATAGTTGTCACTGATGCGGACGGAAAGAGTTACCTGGATTTTCTTGGAGGAATAGCAACGAGCATATTGGGCCATGCTCATCCGGCAATTGTAAAGGCCGTTTCTAAGCAGGTTTCAACACTTAGCCATGTTAGTAATTTTTACGCGCATCCTAATGCGATTGAATTAGCTGAAAAATTGATTGTCATGACTGGAGATAAAAACGCGAAAGTTTTCTTCTGTCAGTCAGGAGCTGAAGCAAATGAAGCGGCATTAAAACTTTCTCGTCGTACCGGAAAAATGCGTGTAGTCGCAGCTCAAGGTGCCTTTCATGGTCGCACTATGGGTGCACTATCTTTGACTGGGCAACCCTCTAAACGCGAGCCATTCTTGCCTTTAATTAAAGGCGTCAAGCATGTTCCTTATGGCGACATCGATGCGATACGCAAAGCGGTCAGCAAAAAAACTGCGATGGTAATTATTGAACCCATCATGGGAGAAGCAGGGGTAATTGTTCCTCCAGCTGATTATCTACAAGAGCTTCGTATGCTCTGCGACAAGAATGGCGCATTACTGGTAATTGATGCGGTGCAGACTGGCATGGGCAGAACAGGTGATTGGTTTGGTTATGAGTATTCGGGAATCACACCAGATGTTATTACCTTGGCTAAAGGTTTGGGTGGCGGACTACCACTCGGGGCAATGATTGCATTAGGCAAAGCAGCTGATCTATTCCAACCTGGAGATCATGGTTCTACATTTGGTGGAAATCCTGTAACAACCGCTGCAGGTCTTGCAGCGATTAGGTATATCGAATCAAAAGGGATTCTGAGCAAGGTTGAAAAGCAAGGTGCGCATTTAATGCAAGAACTAGCACTTATCCCAGGTGTAAAAGAGGTTCGTGGAGCGGGATTGTTACTTGGGATAGAACTGGAATCACTAAAGGCATCTAACGTTGCAGATGCAATGCGAGATGCAGGAGTTCTTGTTAATGCTGCTAATGCAACAACCATTCGAATCGCACCCGCATTGATAGTTTCAGATGCACAGATAAACAAGTTCATAACTATTTTTAGAAAGGTTATTGCTAATGCCAAGTAATGCCCAGTCAGTCTCGGCTCGTAGAGCCAAAGCGATCGCACTGATTCAATCTGGACTAGTGCACTCACAATCTGATCTCGTTGCACTTTTGAAAAAGTCGGGGTACAAAGTTACTCAAGCGACAGCTTCTCGAGATCTAGAGGAAATTGGTGCGGTGCGGGCTCGAAATAAGGATGGCGAAAGCACCTATCAAATACGGGGCACCGCCGATGCTGCGATTGTTCGCAGTACTCCTGTTCCATCCAAACTAATTTTGTCCGTTGATCACAGTGCTAATTTGGCGGTCATTCATACTCCTCCGGGCGCAGCCCAGTTTTTAGCGAGTTCTTTGGATAATGCTGCATTAACTGGGGTAATAGGTACCATCGCTGGAGACGACACGATTATCTTGGTATCCAAGAAAGCGACAGGTGGAGCCCATTTAGCGAAA
>JBILJK010000081.1:0-4655 GCA_044377285.1 Candidatus Planktophila sp. | reverse complement strand
GGTAGTTGGTGAATCTGTCAATGTTCCAGTCTTTGCTCCTGAACCCGGCAATGGCCTGGGCGATCCCGTAAAAGTTGCTAAAGCTGGTATTGAGTTCGCAAAATCTAAGCAGTACAACATGGTCATCGTCGATACCGCAGGTCGACTTGGCGTTGATGAAGATTTAATGAAGCAAGCATCGGATATTCGTGATGCTGTCAATCCTGATGAGATTTTATTTGTAGTCGATGCAATGATGGGACAGGACGCTGTCAAAACTTCACAGGCATTCTTAGATGGTGTTGGTTTTGATGGCGTAGTACTAACAAAACTTGATGGTGATGCTCGAGGTGGAGCGGCACTTTCTATCGCATCGATGACTAAGCGTCCGATTATGTTTGCATCAACCGGTGAGAAGCTGCACGAGTTCGACATCTTCTATCCAGAACGTATGGCTTCTAGAATTTTGGGACTAGGTGATGTTGCTACTTTGGCAGAGCAAGCAAAGAAAGCCTTTGATACAGATACATCTGCAAAGCTAGAAGCAAAGTTTGCAAGTGGCGAAGATTTCACACTAGAAGATTTTCTGGAGCAGTTGCAGGCAATGTCTAAAATGGGAAACATGTCCAAAATCCTTGGAATGTTGCCTGGTGCTGGTCAGATGAAGAAACAGATCGAGAACTTCGATGAGGGCGAGATAGTTCGAACAAAGGCAATTGTTCAGTCAATGACACCTGCAGAACGCCGTGAGCCAAAACTTCTTAATGGCTCACGTCGTGCACGCATTGCTTTGGGTTCTGGCCGAAAGGTTTCAGATGTAAATAATCTGGTGGATCGATTCTCAGCGGCTCAGAAGATGATGAAACAGGTTCGAAATGGTGGGATGCCGGCGGGAATGCCGGCGGGAATGGGCATGCCAGCGATGCCGAAGGTGAACAAGCCAATTAACAAGAAGAAGTCCAAATCAGGCAATCCAGCTAAGCGAGCGCTAGAACAGGGTCAATAACCCCCGATTTCGCATCTGGCGCCTTGAATGGCAGAATTAGCAACCTGTTGAAGGGGCCCTCTACCCCCAGCAACATCCACAATTCGATAGTCATATGAATTGATCGCGCACCCCGCTGCGATTGATACGCATGGCACACATTTACAGGAGTACAACTTTCTTGGCTACAAAAATTCGTTTAATGCGCATGGGCAAAATCCGCACACCATTTTTCCGCGTTGTTGTAACAGATGCGCGTAAGGCACGTAACGGTCTATCAATTGAAGAAATTGGTCGCTACGTTCCAGGACAAGAGCCATCACTAATCGAGATCAACTCAGAGCGTGCTCTGTACTGGCTCGGCGTTGGTGCACAACCATCTGAAGCTGTAGAGGCTTTGCTTAAGGTGACTGGCGATTGGCAGAAGTTCAAGGGTCTTCCAGGAACTGAAGGAACTCTTCGCGTTGCAGCACCAAAGCCATCAAAGGTTGTTGCTTATGAAGCAGCGATGAAGGCTGCTGCTAACGAGCCTGCAGAAGGTGCAACAACGATGAAGAAGAAGGCACAGGAGAAGCTTGCAGCTAAGGCAAACCCTGTGACCGAGCCAGAATCAAACGATGCTGTGGCAGAGGTTCCAGCTGAAGTTGTTACTACAGATTCAGTGGTTGAAACACCAGCTCAAGAGACAACTGCAGATGCAGTGGTCGAGACAGAAGCGGCTGCAGAGTAACAATGATGGATGAAGCCCTAGAGCATTTGGTCAAGGGAATCGTCGATAATCCCGATGATGTTGTTGTCTCTGAAAAGAGCGGACGTCGCGGAACAACTTTAGAGGTTCGAGTTAACCCTGAAGATATCGGCAAGGTCATTGGTCGAAATGGTCGTACAGCAAAAGCACTTCGTACCGTTGTAAGTGCGCTCGCAGGACGCACAGTGCGCGTCGATCTCATCGAGACCGACGAAGCTCGATAACAATGCGCTTACTCGTGGGGCGAATTGGTCGCGCTCACGGAATTCTTGGTGAAGCGACGATAGAGGTTCGTACAGATGAACCTGATCGTCGCTTTGCCATTGGTGCCACAGTTCAAACAGATTCCAATGGTGAATTAAAAGTCATTTCTGGCCGAGTTCATAACGGAATTTTGTTGTTGGGCTTTGAGGGCATTACTGATCGAAATAGCATCGAAAAGCTTCGAAACACATTGCTCTATGCCGATGTCGATATCAATGAATCAAATGATGACGATGAGTATCACGTGATGCAGTTGATTGGCTGTGCGGCAATTCTTGAATCTGGTGAAGCATTTGGTGAAATAACTGATGTGATCAATCTTCCAGGTCAGGATTTATTAGCAATTAAGACGGACCACGGTGAACAACTAATTCCTTTTGTGCATCAATTAGTTCCAACAGTAGATATTGCAAATAAGAAAGTAGTCGTTATTCCGCCAACAATTACGGGGGAGTTGGCATGAAAATTGATGCGGTAACAATCTTTCCTGACTACTTTGCACCACTGCAGCTTTCTTTACTAGGCAAAGCCCAGGAGCAAGGTTTGGTTGAGGTCGGTGTCCATGACCTTCGTTCTTTTTCAACAGATAATCACAACACCGTTGATGACACACCTTACGGTGGTGGGGCTGGAATGGTTATGTTGCCAGAAATCTGGGGTAATGCTTTAGATCCATTAATGACCCCTGAAACAGATTTAATTATTTTGACACCAGCCGGCAAGCGATTTGATCAGCCGATGGCGGCAAAGTTTTCACAATCAAAGCACTTGGTCTTTGCATGTGGGCGTTATGAAGGCATTGATGACCGTGTTCGCCAACACTATGAATCAAAGAATTATCGTGTGCATGAAGTTTCTATTGGTGATTATGTTTTAGGTGGCGGAGAAGTTGCATCTCTTGTGATGATTGAGGCAATCACCCGATTGATTCCAGACGTGCTTGGAAATCCAGAATCTTTGGCTGAAGAATCACACAACGAAGAGGGGTACTTGGAGTATCCAAACTTCACAAAGCCCTCTGTTTGGCGTGATCTTGAAGTCCCAGCAATTTTGCTCAGCGGTAATCATGGGGAAATTGCTAAATGGCGTGCGGTGCAAGCACAAGAGCGTGCCAAGAAGAATCGCTAGGCTTCAAGTAGAGTTACGACTATGTGCAGACTTCTAGGATTTACTTCTTCTGAGCGTAAGAGTTTTTATGACGTTATCGGATCTGACTTTGAATCTTTTGTCGAGCTATCTGTTGAGCACAAAGATGGTTGGGGTCTCGCCTACGACGGGCAGATACTTAAGGATCTTAATCCTGCCAAAGATTCTGACGCCCTTGCACGCGCTAGCGTTGAGACGCAAACAACTGGAGCCTTGCTACACCTCCGTCAGGCTTCAAAAGGAATAAGCGTTGATATCAATAACAACCATCCATTTACCCACGGCACGATTACTTTTATGCATAACGGAACTATTCGCCCTGGTGACACCGCTGAGCAGTTTATTGCCGATAAATACAAGAGCTTGATTCGGGGAACAACCGACAGTGAACGCTACTTCTATGCACTAATTTCAATGGTGGATGAACTTGGCCTAATCGAGGGCGTACGTAAGACAGTTAATCTGATTCGCGCGATTGCCGATTACTCTTCACTAAACATTATGGTTCAGACACCAGACACTCTTATCGCTGTCTGCGAATTTAATGCAGAGAATAAAACTGAATGGAGTTCGGAAGATCATTACGAACTTAGATTCAAAAAAGAAGGCTCTGATGTTGTGATCGCTTCCACGGGGTGGGGCAACTCAGATTGGCAGCACTTAGATAACCATCATATGCTCGTAGTAGATCGCTCGACTTTAGAGTATTCAATTTCTTCTCTATGACCCGTACCTACACAGTCGAAACCTACGGCTGTCAGATGAATGTCCATGACTCCGAAAGAATCGCAGGGTTGTTGGATGAGGCTGGCTATATTCCTGTAACAGTTGGTGAACAAGCTGACATCGTAGTTTTCAATACTTGTGCTGTGCGAGAAAATGCTGATAACAAGTTATATGGCAATCTCAGTTTCTTAGCGCCAATTAAAAAATTGAACCCAAATATGCAGATCGCAGTGGGTGGGTGTCTTGCTCAAAAAGATCAGGCAACAATCATCAAAAAAGCACCCTACGTTGATGTTGTTTTTGGAACACACAATGTTGGCTCACTGCCAGTATTACTAGAACGCGCACGCATCGAAGAGGAGTCCCAGATTGAAATTCTCGAAGCTCTCGAACATTTTCCATCAACTTTGCCTGCACGCCGTCTTTCTGCTTTCTCATCATGGGTATCTGTATCAGTAGGGTGCAATAACACCTGTACCTTTTGCATCGTTCCTACGCTTCGTGGAATCGAAAAGGATCGCACTGCAGCAGACATCTTGACTGAAGTAAAGACTTTAGTTGATCAGGGAGTCATTGAAATAACTTTGCTTGGGCAAAATGTGAACGCGTATGGTGTTGATTTTGGAGATCGCCAAGCTTTTGCCAATTTATTACGTGAATGCGGAAAAATTAGCGGCTTGGAGCGAGTTCGCTTTATGTCTCCGCATCCTCGAGATTTCACTGACGATGTAATCGAAGCTATGGCACAAACACCTAATGTGATGCCACATCTGCATATGCCGTTGCAATCAGGATCTGATCGAGTTT
>JBILJK010000080.1:0-4683 GCA_044377285.1 Candidatus Planktophila sp. | reverse complement strand
TTCAATTACTGACCAATTGGTGGTTAACCCATAATCGCAGTGATGGAAAAGCCATTGTTATGTATGACCCTGATTCAATAATTGGTATTCGCATCGCATCTGCCCCAATAGAAGACCTCCTGTTTGGTTTTGCCCTGATTCTTTCGGTCATGGGCATGTGGGAGTTCTGGGGCAGGCGCGGATTCCAGCGCAACAAATAATTACAGTAATGTTCACCCGTTAGGGGCGGTAGCTCAGTTGGTTAGAGCCCGGAACTCATAATTCCGTCGTCGTCGGTTCGAGCCCGACCCGCCCCACTTACGGTTAGAGGTATTAGATCGCTTGTTGTGAAGTTGGATCGATCCAGCCCCGCTTTGAAAGGGTACTTACCTTTTCTTTAGGCTGCGAAATTGTAATTGCAGAAGAACCTGTTGGCGTTGTTGTAATAGCTTTTAACAGATCATCACTTGAAACTGTGAACTGGAAACCAGATTCTTTGCCATTGATATCCGAAAGAGAATAGGTAACCGTTGATGCAGCAATTGCTGCATATGCTGCTGCGCATCCAACACACATAGAGGACTCCTTAGTAGTTAAAAGAAGTGTAGGCAGAGATTTAGCCTAAATCAAGGTTCAGGCTAGGCATTAAAATGAGTGTCTAGAGACAATTCACGCTCAAATGCTAAACACTAGAAACATAGAGACGCGCATTGAAATACAACTACCTCCACTCATAATTCCGTCGTCGTCGGTTCGAGCCCGACCCGCCCCACTAGATCCAGACATTCAAAGGTATCTACCTTCCCGACAAGCAACACCAACGACACGGCCGCCGCCAATGTCGGCAGATGTGCAATTTTGTTACCTAGGAATTTATCGCGCTGAAGATATGTTTTGCCAAAACGCGGACTCCTTCATCCCAGGAAATTCCAAAATTCGAGAAAAATGCCCGAGAAAAACTCTTGGAAGTTGCTCCCGTAGGATCTTTTGATTGCATAGTTAGAGATTGCAAAGGAGCAACCAATCCATTGGCGGCAATAATGGCTTCTATGCTCAGGAAGCCGATTCCTGAGTGTAAGGTCTGGCTCTGCGTTCTCCAGATCGTTGCATCTGTAGTGGAAAGAAAATTCTCAATATCCACAAGTGAGAGTTTTAACGATCTCAATTTTTCGACGTGGGTCTTCCGATAAATGAGATAATTGCTCTGGGCATCTTTGTTATAAGTGAAGTAATTATCCGAGGGATTCAAAGTGGATACGACTGCAGAAGTAAATTCAGATAAACCTTCAATAAACCATATGGGCACAATTTCTCTGATGCAACATGAAGCCTTTGATTGATGTGTTGAATCTTTAAATGTGAACTGTTGTACGGCTAAAGTAAATGCCTTGGCTGTGGCAAGTTTAATATCCTGCTCGGAGATTTGGTTTGTGCCGCTAGGTAGGGCAATTAATAAAACTGCCTTATCCTTCATATCGCTTTCTACATGAGCACCTGAGCAACTCTCTTTGCTAGGGCAGATTGTTCTGACTTCATCTCCTGTGGATTTGCTAGAGAGAGCATCAAATTGAGCTTGAGCCCAGGATGAATCCTCATAAGTGAAATAGATTGGGATAAAATCTTTTGGTTGAATAAATCTCTCCCATAGGCCGCGCGCAAGGCCAAATCCTGTTTTGAATGCGTCTACTTGCGCAAATTTAGATTTTGGTCCAACCTTAGGGTCAATAGTTATTTTATTAATTTGCGTAGTGAAATTAGAACCATTTTTCACTTTATCGTAAGCTAGTTTCCACGGCCAGTATGCGATACCTTCTAGATTGCCATCTAACGTTGCTAAAGAAGTAATCTTCTTTGGTTGATAGGGCCGAATAATTCCTGTTGCTGTGCCAACAGATATGTCTTGAGAATTAGCCAGACGTTTTAATTTTAGTGCATCAACTGTGCCACTCTCGATGGATGTCACTTCAACGCCATCAAAAACAATTTTGTTTCCTGGCTTCAGAAAATACCGCTTGTAAGGTTTGTTTTTCCAATCCAGAAGAGTCGCGTCCGCTTCCGCATCGAAGGGCTTTTGACCTTCAGGCAAAAGAAGGTATGCCCATTTATCCCATGATTCCTCATTTAAGGTATCCCCACGGCCTTCCCCACTTCGATCATTGTCTTTTGTCATGTCTACTAAATAGACAAATGATCCGTTATCTTCTGGATCCCAAGCGGCGGAGTATCCAGTTGATCTTCTAGCTTCTACTACTATTGCTTTCCGCGAATTTAGAGGGATGATCGCAGTTCTGATTCCGTTGCTTGGGATCTCGATTGGATCGAGTAAAACAGTAACTTCTTCACCAACTTTGAGTGGAGCGCAGTACACCTGAGAATCGTCTAACCACCCAAGTAAAAATGTTTCCCAGGCATCAAGTACGGTGGAGTCCCACATGCCAGAGCCGGTTCCAATCCGCCAACCACCTGCTGGTGCGTGAAGTGAGATCCCCTGGGAGTGTAAAAGTTCATGTATCCATAATGAATACATATCTGCGTATGGAACCTTGAGCGATTTTAGTTCATCGTTATGCCAAATACCGTCTGCCCAATAAAAGAGATTCTTCTTGCCTTGTGGGGTAATCAAGTCTGTTCCACGACCCATGATGCCTTCATAAACATCCCATTGTTTCTCTGCGGGAAAATAAAAGAAAACAGCATCTGTTTTTGAATAATCAATCGAACTTCCTGTGGCATTGATCAATTCCTGTGCGTACTTATCCCATTGCTCAGCGTAATTATTGGCGGAATATACATCGCCCTTGCCCGATGTATAGCTAGAGGTGGGCTTGGGTGCTCTGAACCACTTAGTGCTTGGCGTAGCTTCAATTCTTAATTTGCCTTGAGAGAAATCTTTGTACCATTGTTGCAGCTTGAAAATTTGATTATTAACTAACTTCATGTGTTCTGCAGTTCCTGGTGAATCCGAGAAGTCAATCGGCACAAAAACTATATTCAGCACACCTTTGTTTGGAAGTAGATCGGCTAGAATTGGAAAACCCACATTGTTTCGTTGCCTCTTGATAACTCTTTGATCTTTAAGTTTACACTCTTCGGTAGATGCTATAAGAGGGCTCTGCTTGCTCGTGACTGTTGGTGTTGGTGTTGGTGTTGGTGTTGGTGTTGGTGTTGGTGTTGGTGTTGGTGTTGGTGTTGGTGTTGGTTTCGCAACCGTCACTCCCTTATTCCAAAGCAACTTCTTCCCAGATTTAACGCAGGTATACGTCTTTTTTAAGTAAACAACCTTTTGATTCAAAACTTTGCAAGTAGCACCAGGAGTAATCTTTTGAGCAGAAACAGCTGCGATCGGAATTAGGGCAAACGCCAGGACAAGTAAAAGCGCTCTTGAAGATTTCGACTTTAACTTCACACCCCAAGGGTAGTTATAGGTGGGCAATCAGTCCATGATTTTCAAGATGTCGCCCAATACCCCCAAACACCTGTAGGCATAAGGTGTTTGTAGAACTTAGAAGCTAAGCCTTAGCCCTGCAAATCAAAGCGATCAGCGTTCATCACCTTGGTCCATGCAGCAACAAAGTCTTTAACAAATTTTTCTTTGTTATCGTTTTGTGCATAGACCTCAACATATGAACGAAGAATTGAGTTAGAGCCAAAAACTAGATCTACACGAGTAGCGGTCCAATCAATTGCACCGGTCTTGCGATCACGGATGTTATACAGGTTCTCCCCTGCTGGCTCCCATGTGTACTTCATATCAGTCAGGTTTACGAAGAAGTCAGTTGTAAGTGCTCCAACATTCTTTGTGAACACACCATGAGATGTGCCGGCATGGTTTGTGCCAATCACACGCATTCCACCAATAAGAACTGTCATTTCAGGTGCAGTTAAGCCCATCAACTGAGTTCTATCTAGCAGTAACTCTTCAGGTGTAACGGCGTAATTCTTTTTGACCCAGTTACGGAAACCATCATGAATTGGTTCAAGAACGGCGTAGCTTGCAGTATCTGTTTGTGCTTGTGTTGCATCACCACGACCTGGTGCAAATGGAACTGAGATCGTCACACCCGCTGCGGCTGCAGCCTTTTCAACACCGATGTTTCCAGCTAGAACAATGACATCTGCGATGCTTGCGCCAGTTTCCTTTGCAATCGGTTCTAGAACTGCAAGAACCTTGTTCAAGCGTGCAGCTTCATTACCTTCCCAATTACGCGCTGGCTCTAAACGAATGCGTGATCCATTTGCGCCACCTCGTAGATCAGAGCCACGGAATGTGCGTGCGCTATCCCATGCTGTTGCTACTAATTCTGAAACAGACAGTCCTGCAGCATTGATTTTTGCTTTCACTGCAGCAACATCGTAAGAAGTTGTTCCTGCCGGAATTGGATCCTGCCAAATCAAATCCTCTGTTGGAACATCTGGCCCGATGTAGCGAACCTTTGGTCCCATATCGCGGTGGGTTAACTTGAACCACGCGCGTGCAAATGCATCATCTAGGTGAGCAGGTTCTTCGTGGAACTTCTTTGAAATTTCCAAATAAATTGGATCAATAATCATGGCCATATCTGCATCGGTCATCATTGGGTTGTAGCGAATAGATGAGTCCTCAACATCTACTGGCTTATCAGCTTCTAGAATATTTGTTGGCTCCCATTGGTGCGCACCTGCTGGTGATTTAACAAGTGCCCATTCGTGCTTAAACAACATTTC
>JBILJK010000079.1:0-4784 GCA_044377285.1 Candidatus Planktophila sp. | reverse complement strand
TGGGTCAATCGGTCGGTCTGAATTTCAGACCCTCTCAGCCTTTACGGCTCCCGTGGTTACTACTCTAGCGTGAAATCAGGTGGCGCTTAATGAATGCAGCACCGGCCACGCGAATACGTCGCGCGGTGGATGTCTTTGCTCGCTGATTAAAAATGTCATAACCAATCTTTTCAACTTCATCAACGATGCCACAATATAAAGTGCTTGCTGCTTCGATACATGGACGGCTTGTTGCTTCCAGCATTGCAATTCCGGGGGCAGCTTCTGCCTGTAGTTGACGCACCCGCGCGATCTGAAACTTCAGCGCTTCTATAATTTCTGGAGTTAACACTCGCTCTTCTAACATTTCTCGAGTAACGCCAAACTGCGCTAACTCCTTTATGGGCAAATACACACGCCCACGATCTAGGTCTTCATCAACATCACGGATGAAGTTAGCTAACTGAAAAGCTATGCCCAGCTTCTTTGCAGCCTCAAAGGCATCATTGTGTAATGGACCAAGGATTGGCACCATTTCTAGACCTATAACGGCCGCAGATCCATAGACATATTCCAATAAATCTTCATATGTTTCATATTCCTGCACTGTTAAGTCCATAGTCATGGAATGCAGAAAGGCTTCAAAATGTTCGTGTGGGATATCAAAGCGTTTAACAGTATCTATCAGGGCGCGACCCACATGATCTTCGCTGGTGCCTTTTTTAAGATCTGCCAAAACGCCATTACCCCAGTTGCTTAATGCTTCAGATTTTTCTTCGATGCTTAACTCAGAAGCGAGATCATCAACAATCTCATCTGCATAGCGAGCAAAACCATATAAGGCATGTACAAAAGGGCGCTTAGCTTTTGGCAGCAACAATGTTGCTAAGTAGTAAGTCTTTCCATGGAGAGCATTTAACCGCTTGCATTCTTCATATGATGCACGAAGATCGGGATCAGTAATTCCTGCAGCAGTTAATTCATCCACTTACTTAACCGGACCCACGATGCGTTCTGCAGCAAGTCTTCCTGAAATCAAAACCATTGGTACACCAACACCTGGTTGAGTTCCAGATCCAGCAAAGACTACGTTTTCAATTCCAGCTGCCATGTTGCGTGGTCTAAAGGGACCGGTTTGGAAGAAGGTGTGTGCACTAGCAAATGGTGCACCTTCCTCCATTCCTTGATTTTTCCAATCAAGCGGAGTTGTTAGAACTTCGGTTTCAATTGCATCGCCAAAGCCTGTGTAGCCCCGTTGTTCAAGAGTTTCAACCATGTGATCACGATATGGCTTAGCTTGCTTAGTCCAGTCAATATCTGCAGTTAGGTTCGGGGTAGGAAATAGTACGTAGTAAGAAGTCTTTCCAGCAGGAGCCAATGATGGATCATCAAGTGAAGGAATAGTTACCAGCACACTTGGATCACTCATCAACGTCTTCTTCTTGATAAGTTCATCAAAGACGCCATCCCATGACTCACCAAAGTGAATATTGTGGTGAGCGGCAAAGTCGTACTTCTTGTTTGATCCCACCAACATAGTTACACAAGAAGGGGAGTAATTAAGGCGCTTTACGTTCAGTGGGGTTTTACCCAGCAAATCGCGCCAAGCAACAGGTAAATCAGGGTTCAAAATTATGGCGTCGCACTCAATACGCTGACCATCTTCTGTGATGACAGCCTTTGCCCGTCCATTTTGTACATCAACGCTTGAAACAGTAGTGCTGTACTTGAATTCAACTCCGTGCTTTTGTGCAGCAGCAGCCATTGCGCGCGGTACTGCATGCATTCCACCCTTAGGAAAGAACACACCATTAACAGAGTCCATGTATGCAATAACTGCATAGATTGCTAACGCTTGTTGTGGGCTAACTCCGGCATACATCGCCTGGAATGAGTACACCTTTTGCAAACGCGGATCTTTCATAAATTGATTCACTTTTGGGGACAATCTGCGGAAACCACCCAGTGCGATTAAGCGTGCAAGGTTTGGAGTTAAAAGATTAAAGGGTGAATCAATGTTGCGATCAATAAAATCATTCATTTCATACTTATATAGCTTTGTAACAAACTCAACATATCGTGCGTAACCCGCTGCTTCTTCAGGACTAATCTTGTCTGCAATTTCTGCTTCCATCTGCGCAGTATTGGCATGCACATCTAATTGTGATCCATCTGCATAAAAAGCACGGTACAAAGGAGAAACCGGCATGAGCTCAACCCAGTCCTTCATATCTTCGCCTACACAACTAAATGCATCTTGAATTAGAGACGGCATTGTTAAAACAGAAGGACCAGTATCAAATGAGTAGCCATCTTTTTGCAACAGGCCACTTCGACCACCCGGCACAGATTCACGTTCGATAACAGTTACTTTGCGACCAGCACCTGCCAATCGAAGCGCAGCACTTAGTCCTGCATATCCTGCTCCAACGATGACAACATGATCGGTGGGGCCTTTAACACGTGCGGGCATTACGAACTCCTCTTAGTTGCGATATTAGCTAGCTCAACGAGCATTGCATTTCCATCCTCTGTAAAGACCGCAGATTGCGCCGCGGTTAATGCTTGATCTGTTAAACGTTCAATAGTTGCTTCAAGCTCTGCGCGGGCACCGGTAGTTTCGATGATCTCTCGCAATATTGCGACACCTTCTGCATCAAGGTCTGGCTTACCAAAATACTTACGAGCAATCTCTCGCTGCGACTCTGACTGGCGATCATTGGTCATGGCAATTAAAACTGTTCGCTTTCCTTCGCGCAGATCATCACCGGCAGGTTTTCCGGTCACAGATGGATCGCCGAAAACTCCCAGTAAGTCATCTCGAAGTTGAAAGGCTTCGCCCAGAGGAAGTCCGTATGCAGATAGCGCGGTGAAGGTTTCTGCAGGAGCAGCTGTCATAGCAGCACCTAAATGCAAGGGACGTTCGATTGTGTACTTGCCTGATTTATAACGTGCAATCTTCATCGAACGATCAACACTTGTGGTCTTTTGTGTTTGCTCATGAATATCTAAAAACTGTCCTGCCATTAATTCCACGCGCATTTCGTTGTAGTAAGGAAAGACGCGCGCAAATTGTTCTGAAGTTAATCCTGCGCTATTTAACATTTGATCTGACCAAACAAGCGCTAAGTCACCCAGCAACACCGCTGCAGATAATCCGTAATGCGGTGCAAATCCATCAAGTTCATCTTGTACATGTATAGATTCAAAGTGACGGTGTATCGAAGGCTTTCCGCGGCGAGTATCTGATCCATCCATTAAATCATCATGAATCAGTGCACACGCTTGCAATAGTTCCAGTGCTGCCATTGCGCGGACGACAGGTTTTTCTAGAGAACCGCCGGCTGCTACAAAACCCGCATATGCAAATAGTGGGCGAAGACGCTTTCCGCTATCTAATAAGAATGATGTCAACGCATCGGTTACAGGGGATAACTCTGTAGAAATCGAATTCAGATAGGCGCTTTCAAAGTTGAGGAAGATGCCTAGCTCTTCTTGAACGGCGCTTCGAACGCTCGTTAACTGTGCTTTTGGCTCTGAACTCACTCGGTAACGGTACCCTCACCCAGTGGTAGTTCGCACTTCGTATTCATTCGAGTTCTTCCCTCCTAAGGATGTTGAGGGCGAAGAACGGTTGTGGGCTGCCATCGATGGCCTCAAATCAATAACCCCTGACTTTGTTTCTGTGACCTATGGGGCGGGTGGTTCTACCCGCGATCGTTCAATTCGGATTGCTCAAGAAATTACCAAACGCACCGGGATTTCAACTGTTGCTCACTTAACCTGTGTTGGATCCACTCGCGATGAATTGATCGCAATTTTGCACAGCTACAAAGAAGCAGGTATCACAAGTATTTTGGCACTTCGCGGAGATCCAACTGGGGGACCGAGCGCGCCATGGACACCTACACCTGGTGGCCTCAATCATGCTGATGAGTTAGTTCAATTAGCCGATGAGTTTGGTGGATTCACTATTGGTGTTGCAGCATTTCCTGATGGACATCCGGCATCTAAAGGTGATTTTGAAAAAGATGTAGATGTGCTTATCCGCAAAGAAGAGCTAGGCGCCACATTTGCAACGACACAGTTTTTCTTTCAAGCAGATCGCTACATGCAATTAATTGACCGTCTTGCAGAGCGTGGCTCAAAGTTAGTGATCATTCCTGGCATCTTGCCTGTAACAAACGTCAAGTTGCTGCATCGCATGGCCGAACTTGGTGGAACGCCGATCCCTGCACAGATCGCAGATGCCTTTGCAAAGGTTGAAAACGATCCAGCTGCCGTGCGTGCGTTAGGCGTTGAGATAGCAACATCACTATGCCAACAACTATTGGCAGCCGGGGCTCCGGGATTACACTTTTACACAATGAATAGCTCAACTGCTACTCAAGAAATTTATGGAAACCTAAATGCTAAGTAAAAGTGAATTCAAGGCAAAGTGGAGTTCTTTGCACAGTGATGCCGAAACAACTGGCATCGTTGGTGCTTGGCTAAACATTTCTTATCGCTTCGGTTTGATCTGCACGCTGCTTCGTATTTCTCCTAATGCACTTACCGTGCTTGGCTTAATTGGTGCGGTTGCCACCGCGTTAACCGCACAAACCGCTTGGGTAATTCTCTTCTTAGTATTTTCATTGTTTTGCGATGGCATTGATGGAAGTGTTGCCATTTTCCAGCACCGTGAAAGCAAGTTCGGAGCAACCCTTGATTCAGTGGTTGATCGCATCAGCGAAGCGCTGTGGTTCTATGCCCTATATGCAATAGGCGTTCCAGCTTGGATCCCAATTACCTTGTGGTGTGTAGCA
>JBILJK010000078.1:0-4786 GCA_044377285.1 Candidatus Planktophila sp. | reverse complement strand
ATTCGGGATTTAATTTTCTCAACTAGTGCTGATGCAATTGGTTCTACTGCAACGATTGCAGAGATCGCCATGCAGCGCTCACCTGCTGAGCCAAAGCCAGCGTTAATTGCCGCGTCTGCTGCAAGTTCAAGATCTGCATCAGGCAAAACAATCATGTGGTTTTTCGCCCCACCTAGCGCCTGCACGCGTTTTCCAGATTTGGTTCCGGTTTCATAAACATAACGAGCAATAGGTGTTGATCCGACAAATGAAATTGATTTGATCCCTGGGTGAATCAATAGTGCATCAACCGCTTCTTTGTCGCCGTGAATAACATTGAATACACCATCTGGCAATCCTGCCTCTTTCCATAACTGCGCCATAAACATGGCAGCAGATGGATCTTTTTCTGATGGCTTAACCACAACTGTGTTTCCACAAGCAATGGCAACCGGGAAGAACCACATTGGAACCATCGCTGGAAAATTAAATGGAGAGATAATTGCTACGGGCCCAAGTGCCTGACGGATTGAATACACATCAACGCCAGTTGAAACCTCTTCTGAAAATCCACCCTTCAAAAGATGAGGGATTCCGCAGGCAAATTCAACAACTTCAAGACCGCGAGTTACTTCACCGGCTGCATCGCTTAATACTTTTCCATGTTCATCGGTAATTAGCGCAGCAATTTTTTCTTTGTTTTGCTGGACAAGCTCGCGAAAAGCGAAAAGAACTTGAGTTCGCTTTGTTAATGAACTGTGACGCCATGTTGCAAAAGCTTCGGTTGCTGCAGAGACTGCACGATCAACTGTTGCTGCATCAGCAAAAGCAACGGTTTTGGTGACCTTGCCGGTTGCAGGGTTGAAGACCTCACCGCTGCGCTGTGGTTTTTGAGTATCAAGTGCGCCATTAATCCAATGCGTTATCTGGGTCATAGGTGCAATCTACTTCAGAGGTTTATGATGGCGCTACTAACTACCAAGGGTTCGAGGACACAGATGAGCGCTCCAATTAATGATCCAGCAAAGCAAGCGGCAGTTAGCGCTGCAGACCATGAATATGTTTTTCACTCATGGTCTGCCCAAGGAGCAATTTCGCCTATGCCTATTGCAAGTGGATCAGGATCGCGCTTTTGGGATTTTGAGGGCAAGACTTATCTAGATTTTTCTTCGCAGTTAGTTTTTACAAATATTGGTCATCAACACCCAAAGGTAATCAAGGCGATTCAAGCCCAAGCTGAAGTCCTAACAACAATTGCGCCCCAGCATGCCAATGAGGCTCGTAATGAAGCTGCGCAAAGAGTTGTTGAATTAGCTGGCGATAATTTTGCGAAGGTCTTTTTCACAAACGGTGGCGCGGATGCAATTGAAAATGCGATTCGCATGGCCCGCATGCATACCCATAAGCACAAGGTGCTTTCAACATATCGTTCGTATCATGGCAATACTGGTGCTGCGATAAATGCAACTGGTGATCCACGCAGATTCCCCAATGAGTTTGCCTTTGGACATGTGCATTTCTGGGGACCATATCTATATCGCACCGCCTTTTGGGCGAAGGATGAAGCCGAAGAGTGCAAGCGCGCACTTGAACATCTTGAGCAAACAATTATCTTTGAAGGTCCCAACACAATTGGCGCAATTTTGATTGAGTCTGTTCCAGGAACTGCTGGTGTTTTGATGCCACCTAAGGGATACCTAGAAGGTGTCCGTGCATTGTGCGATAAATACAAGATTATGTGGATCGCTGATGAAGTTATGTCTGGCTTTGGTCGCACAGGTAAATGGTTTGCATACCAACATTCAACAGTTGTGCCTGATCTGATTACCTTTGCAAAGGGTGTTACCTCTGGCTACATCCAGTTAGGTGGCGTTGTAATTAGCGATGCGATTTCTCATACCTTTGATGACAAAGTTTTTGCTGGTGGTCTGACATACATGGGTCACCCAATGGCGTGTGCAACTGCCGTTGCAACAATTGATGTCATGAAGGAAGAAAAGATGTTGGAAAATGCAGCAATGATCGGCGAAACGATTTTGGGTCCTGGCCTTGCTGAATTAGCAAAGAAGCACAAGGTTATTGGTGATATCCGTGGTGCTGGTGTGTTCTGGGGTGTTGATCTAGTCAGCGATCGTGCAACACACGAACCACTTGCTGCGTATGGTGCATCAAGTCCTGCGATGAATGAATTAGTTGCTGCCTGTAAGAAAAATGGATTAATGCCATTTAACAACTTCAACAGAATTCATTTGTGCCCACCGTGCAATATCTCTGTAGTAGATGCGAAATTGGGGCTTGAGATCTTGGATAAATCTTTAGCTGAAATTGGAAAGTACTACACCGGCGCTTAAATCAAAAAGCGCTAGACGTTGAAACGGAATTCGACAACATCACCGTCTTGCATGATGTACTCCTTGCCTTCCATACGCACCTTGCCTTTAGCTTTGGCTTCAACCATTGTGCCTGCAGTCATTAAGTCATCAAAGCTAACAATTTCAGCCTTAATGAATCCCTTTTGGAAATCTGTGTGAATGACGCCAGCAGCCATTGGCGCAGTGTCACCTTTGTGAATTGTCCAGGCACGAGTTTCTTTTGGACCAGCCGTTAAATAAGTTTGTAATCCCAAGGTATCAAAACCAACACGTGCCAAGGTTGCAAGACCAGGTTCTGTTAAACCAATTGATTGCAATAATTCAAGTGCATCTTCATCACTGAGTTCTGCAAGTTCTGCTTCAGTCTTTGCATCCAAGAAAATTGCTTCTGCTGGCGAAACTAGTGCCTGCAGCTTGGCCTTTAGATCTGCATCATTAATTTCGGCAGCATCAACATTGAAAACATATAAAAAGGGTTTAGCAGTCAGCAAGTGCAGTTCGGCCAAAAGTTCGCGATCAATTGAACTCTGTGACAGCGGCTTTCCAGATTGCAACCAATCATTAGCAGCCTTAACCGCTTCTAGTACTGGTGCCTTCTCTTTTGCTACACGTGCTTCTTTTTCAAGACGAGGAATCGCCTTTTCAATTGTCTGTAAATCTGCGAGCGCTAATTCAGTGTTAATTGTTTCCATGTCAGATGCTGGATCAATGCGACCATCAACGTGGACAACATCGCCATCGCTAAACACTCGGATTACTTGGCAGATAGCATCGGTGTCACGAATATTGGTAAGGAATTTGTTTCCAAGGCCAGCACCTTCGGATGCGCCTTTAACAATTCCGGCGATATCTACGAAGGAAACAACAGCGGGTAGTAATTTTTCTGAACCAAAGACTGTGGCTAGCTTGGCTAGGCGATCATCTGGCACTCCCACCATTCCCACATTGGGCTCGATGGTGGCGAAGGGGTAGTTAGCGGCCAAGACGTTGTTCTTGGTCAAGGCATTAAAAAGGGTGGACTTTCCAACGTTTGGCAGTCCGACGATTCCGATTGAGAGGCTCACTGGGGTTAGCCTACGCGGGATTGTCAGTGCTCCCTGCCACGATAGGCCCATGCCCGCATACGTAGTGACCTTATTAATAGGACTGATCGCAGGATCTGCGATCGGATACCTCTTTTCTTCCCTCAAATCCAAGGATTCCGCCGGTACCAACGCGCTTCTGGAAGATTACAAAGTTCAATTAGATGCTGAACGCGGCAAGACTGAATCTGCCATTAAATTAAATGCCGAGCTTGTAGCGGTTAAGGACTCTGTTTCAAAGTTAACTACTCAATCAAATGAGGCTAACCGAATCCGCACCGAAGCTGAAGCAAAGTTGAACACAACGATTCTAGAAATGCGTCGTGCCTCTGAATCAATCTTTGATGAAACTAAGAAAATTGCTGGCGCTCTTTCTAATTCGCAGACCCGCGGAAAGTTTGGCGAGGCTCAGTTAGAGCTTCTGCTGCAAGGCGCAGGACTTCGCGAGGGACATGAGTACACCGCGCAACGGTCAACAACTGATTCGGACTCTTCTGGTATTCCAGATGTAACTGTCAATATGCCCGGCGGTTCACAATTATTTATCGACTCCAAGTTTCCATTTGAACGTTTCTTGGAAGCCTTTGGCACCGATGATCAAGCAGAGCGGGATCAATATCTACAGCAGCACACAAAGGATTTGTTAAAGCATGTTGAAGCTCTTGCAAAGCGTGGCTATCACAAATCACAAGGATCACCTGATTTTGTAGTTCTCTTTGTTCCTTTTGAAACCTTGTTATCTGAAGCTCTGCGCCTTGATCCGATGTTGCTCGAAAAAGCTTTTAAGGTCGGGGTAACGATTGCCACCCCAACATCCATGATGGCGCTACTGCGCACTATCGGATACATCTTTACCCGTAACAAGTTGGCGGAAAATGCTGATGAGATTCAAAAGGTTGCCAGTACTTTCCTCAAGAACATCACACTTTTACACACAAAGATTGTGGCGGTCGGTAAAGCGATTTCGCAGACTTCCAAGGCGTATGAAGATCTAGTGCCAACTGCTGAAAAGACAGTGTTGGCACCGGCTAGAAGAATTCATAATTTGGGTGTAACTGGCGATAAAGATAAGTTAGCTATCACCTATCCTGAAGCCCCTGGCGCAGTTAGGGATCTTAAGAATGCAGAGTTAGATGGCGGCGATGATTACATTGATGCAGAAGAGGTAGATGAATAATGAGCTCATTACAAAAGATGCAGATCCAAGGTCCTGGATTAAAGAAGCCTGGAATCGTTGTTCTGCAGACCATCTTCATCGGCTTCTTTGTATTAATTGAAATGACAATCCGCACCGGTGTTGGAGTCCTTACCGGGATTGCAATTTGCGCCGCTTTATATGGCTCACTTCGCTTT
>JBILJK010000077.1:0-4794 GCA_044377285.1 Candidatus Planktophila sp. | reverse complement strand
ACTCGACCAGCTTCGGTGTTGATAACAACGGCCAACGCATCTGGGATCGAGTGGTTAACTGCAACAAACTCCAAAGTGAAGGGGCCAATGTCTTCGGTGCCACCTTCTTTTACCTCGCGTGTGAGCGGAGTAATGCGGTGTTCCTTAAGCTTTGCTGTAATCAGAGCAAGGGTCAATGCTGAACCGTAAATGGCGATATCACCGCGTTCGCGCAATAGATATGGAACTGCGCCAATGTGGTCTTCATGTCCATGCGTTAGGAAGATACCTATAACGTCATCTAGGCGATCTCGAATGTAAGAAAAATCAGGAAGGATTAAATCGATACCAGGCTGATTATCTTCAGGAAATAGCACACCACAGTCAACGATCAGTAACTTAGATTTGTATTCAAAAACAGTCATATTGCGGCCAATTTCAGTGAGGCCGCCGAGCGCAACAATGCGCAAACCACCATCAACTAATTTTGGTGGAGTAGTTAGATTTGGATGTGGATGATTCATTAGTTAACTGCAACGCCACCGGCACGTAGATCTTCACGCAGCTGCGCGATCTGTGCATCAGTTGCATCGACTAGAGGAAGACGAGTGTGGCCACCAGGTAGGCCCATTAATGTCAGCGCAGCCTTTGTCAGGATGGCACCTTGGGTGCGGAAAGTTCCGGTGTAAACAGGTAATAACTTTTGATGAATCTCTAGGGCACGCGCAGCGTTTCCGGCGAACCAAGAATCTAACAACTCGCGTAGATCTTTTCCAACTGTATGGCCGCATACAGAGACAAATCCAACTGCACCAACTGAAAGAAGCGGCAAGTTAAGAATGTCATCACCCGAATAAACAGGAATTCCACAACGTTTAATAACCCAAGAAGTTGATGCAACATCTCCCTTTGCATCCTTAAGCGCCACAATACGAGGGTGTTCGGACAATCGAACAATTGTGTCAGGTTCAATTGGAACACCGGTGCGACCAGGAATGTCATACATCATCATTGGAAGATCAGTGGCATCTGCAACCGCGCGGAAGTGAGCTTCAATTCCAGCTTGTGGTGGTTTGTTGTAATACGGAGTAACTACAAGCAAACCATCGGCTCCAGCTTTTTCAGTGCGCTTGGCTTGATTGATTGAGTACTCAGTTTCATTATCTCCAGCACCAGATAAAACTTTAACTGTTGATCCCACAGTGTTTCTTACAACACGGATGATCTCCTCTTTTTCAGAGGACTTGGTTGTTGGAGCTTCTCCCGTTGTTCCATTAACCACAATTCCATCATGGCCAGTTGCTACGAGGTGAGCGGCAAGAGTTTCGACCCCTGCCCAATCGATTGCGCCATCTTTTGTGAAGGGCGTGACCATTGCGGTCAGAAGCCGTCCAAATGGAGCTGCGATTGTCATGCGGTGAACTCTACCCGTTTTAAGGGGCGATTCGTCCAGACTTTTCAAAGGCTCCGTATGTAAGTGGCATTAATTTCGCAAATTCTGCTTCCATTTTCTCCGCAACCATCTCAATTTCACGTTGAGGATAGCTAGGAAAGTGTGAGCCTTCGCGGGCGGTACGTAAAGACAAAAAGTTCATCAATGCGCGAGCATTCATAGAAACATACATAGAAGAGTATGTTGCAACAGGCAAAACAGCACGGGCTACTTCGCGAGCAACACCAGCTTCTAACATTTTTTGGTAACTATCGTAGGCAACTATGTATGCATCTTTCATAGCTGCAACAGTTACATCAAACTGCTCTTTAGTGCCATCAACAAATGTATATGCACCGGTCTTGCCAACTTGAATAAGTTTACGTTCGGCAGATGGAATATAGAAAACAGGTTTTAATTCGCGGTAGCGACCACTTTCTTCATTGTATGAAGCGATGCGGTGGCGCATAAATTCACGGAAAACAAAGATTGGAGCCGACACAAAAAAAGTCATAGATGTATGTTCGAATGGAGAGCCGTGGCGTTCACGAGCCAAGTAATTAATCAACCCGGCAGAACGCGCTGGATCTTCACCAATCTCTTCCATCGATTGCTCACCAGCTGTTGAGACGCGAGCAGCCCAAATAACATCTGCATCACTAGCACTGGCTTTGACCAATTCAACGGTCACATCATCGCGATAAATAATTTCTTCACTCATGGTCGCACCCTATCTAGTTGCCCCTAGCAGCCCTTGGATTTATACGGCACAATGTCCGCGTGTCCAAGGTTGCCTCCACCACATTGCGCGATTCGCTCAGTGTTTCTCTGACAGTTGGTGCATATGGGGTGGCATTTGGTGCAGCCGCTGTGGCTAATGGTTTTACCGTCCTGCAAAGCTGCTTACTTTCATTATTGACTTTTTCTGGCGCATCTCAATTTGCTGTTATCGGTGTTTTAGGAGCCGGTGGATCTGCATTAAGTGGGATTGCAACAGCATCATTGCTGGGAGTACGTAACGCATTGTATGGAGTCATCATGGCGCCCCGATTAAAAGTAACTGGATTAAAGCGCATAGTTGCGGCACAAATAACGATTGATGAATCAACAGCGGTTGCACTTGGCCAAGAAGGTCGCGGCGATGATGCCATGCGCAAAGGATTTTGGTACACAGGTATTGGTGTCTTTGTATTTTGGAATCTTTTTACATTGGCTGGCGCGCTAGGCGCTCAAGCAATGGGCGATATCCGTGCGTTTGGTCTTGATTCTGCAGTGCCCGCTGCATTCTTGGGGTTAGTGTGGCCGCGGTTAACAGGAAATTTTGAGCGAATTTTGGCCGTGGGTTGTGCACTGTTTGCAATCGTTATGACACCTATCTTGCCTGCAGGCCTACCAATAATTGCAACAGCATTTATCGCAATAGCGATCGGACTGAAGCGATGAGCAGCCAAACCATGAGTGCATTGTGGATTGCAACTATTGGAACTAGTGCTATTGCATTTGCACTCAAGTACTCAGGCCACTCTGTGCCAGAACGCTGGCTTTCTCACCCGAAAATTCAGCGCATCAATGCACTTATTCCAATTGCATTGCTGAGTGCGCTAGTTGCCGTTCAATCATTTTCTGAAAAGTCACAACTCATGATCGATCAACGACTAGTTGGCCTGTCCGTCGCATTGATCGCGCTATTTCTTAAAGCGCCGTTTCCAGTTGTTGTGCTTTCAGCTGCAGTTTCATCCGCAGCCGCATACCGCTGGCTTTAAAGCAATTTGTTCTTAAATTATGCCCAACGATTGAAGTTTTGCCTTTAGATCGTTATCTGATGGCTCAGTTAAATGTGTGCCGTCAGAGAAGACAATCACTGGAATTGACTTAGCTCCACCGTTAATTTCGATAACCTTGTCAGCAGCGGTTAAATCTGAATCAGTATCGATTAATGTGTATTCAACATTGAGTTCTTCAAACAAACGCTTAGAACGACGGCAATCTCCGCACCAATCGGCACCGTACATAGTGATTTGATCTTTTGACATGGGTTGCTCCTTACATGAACTTATCTAGGCCATGAATTAGGCCTGGATGATTAATAATCTTTCGTACTCCAAGAATAACTCCTGGCATAAATCCTGCACGGTCAAGTGAATCGTGACGGATAGTTAAGGTCTCCCCTAATCCGCCAAACAAAACTTCTTGATGTGCCACTAATCCACGAGCACGAACTGAGTGCACTGGAATATCACCTACTAATGAACCACGAGCGCCATCAAGAGATGTTGTGGTGGCATCTGGCATTGCGCCTAGCCCAGCCACTTTACGAGCAGCGGTCATTAACTCTGCGGTACGTGCCGCTGTTCCTGACGGTGCATCAACCTTTGCCGGGTGATGCAGTTCAATAATTTCAGCTGATTCAAAGTACTTAGCTGCCTTTGCTGCAAACTCCATCATTAATACTGCGCCTATTGCAAAGTTAGGAGCAATTAATACGCCAACCGATGGATTTGCCGCTAACCAACCTTTGACAGTTGCAAGCTTGGTTTCATCAAAACCTGTTGTTCCAACAACTACGTTAATTCCACTATTGATCAAAAATTCTAGATTCTTCATCACGCTATCTGGAGTTGTGAAATCAACAACTACCTGAGCGCCAGAATCCTTTAGCTGATCAATTGAATCACCTAGATCAAGTGCTGCAACCAGAGCTAAACCTTCAGCAGCTTCGACAGCTTTAACTACTTCAGAACCCATTCGTCCACGAGCACCTAGCACTGCAACATTGATCATGCGCTTAACACCTTCTCAAATTTGGACTCAGATTTGAATGGACCTACAAGAGCAAGCGTAGGCGTTTTGGTCAAAAAGTCGCTGGCAATTTCCTTAATGTCTGTGGAATTGACCGCTGAAATTGCCTTTAAAATTTCATCAAAGCCCATGATGTGACCGTAAACAATCTCATTTTTACCGATGCGGCTCATACGAGATCCTGAGTCTTCTTGGCTTAAGACAAGCGAACCTCGAACAGCGCCTTTAGCCCGCTCGATTTCTTCATGAGACATTCCGTGGTCAGCAACATCTGCCAATACTTCGCGAATGATTTCGACAACTTCAATCGCCTTTGCTGGATTACACCCTGCATAAAATCCTATTTGACCACTGCCTGCAAACTGCTGCGCGTATGCATACACAGAGTATGCAAGCCCACGCTTTTCGCGAATTTCTTGGAACAAACGTGATGACATTCCACCACCAAGAGCAGAAGCCAATATTCCCATTGCAAAGCGACGATCATCGTGGCGTGCAACGCCTTCCATCCCGTAGAACATGTGAGCTTGTTCAGTTGGGCGGGTAATCAAGCCAACTGATTGCTGTGCGCTTTTCTTAATGGG
>JBILJK010000149.1:0-4870 GCA_044377285.1 Candidatus Planktophila sp. | reverse complement strand
GCGGTGTTACTTCAATCAACCGAATCCCCAAGAAGGTTGACAAAGATTTAGTTGATGAAGCCCGTGCGCTCGCAGCTGACGTTCCAGTAATGATTGAAAAGCTTCGTAAGGGCGGACTTGGTTCACCTTCACGTATTTTGAAAAAGGCTGACTACGAATTAATCGCACCTAAGCCAGTGGTTGCAAAGGTTGAAGCACCAAAAGTTGATGCAAAGACCGGCAAGACCGTTGTTACCAAAATTGATGGCGAAGAAGTTGAATTAGAAGAAGTTGAACTAGAAGATGTCGAAACCCTGATCAAGGAAGTTGTCGAGATCATCGACAGCGAAGAGGACAAGGGTGCGCAACCTCGTGTTGTAGATCTTGCTGATGAAGCAACACAGGGTAAGGAAGAGGATGCCTTTACATTAAAGGCATCTGAAGAAGATGATGCTCCGGCACAGACTGTTATGACAGCTGGTGCAACAGCAGATCCTGTAAAGGATTACCTAAAGCAGATTGGCCGTGTTGCGCTGCTGAACGCAGAGCTAGAAGTAGAGCTTGCTACACGTGTAGAAGTTGGACTATTTGCTGAAGAAAAATTGAAGCATGAAAAGAAGATTGAAAAGAAGTACAAGCGCGAACTTGAATGGCTTGTAGAAGATGGAAAGCGCGCAAAGAACCACTTGCTAGAAGCAAACCTACGTCTGGTTGTTTCCCTTGCTAAGCGCTATACCGGCCGTGGAATGTTGTTCTTGGACTTGATCCAGGAAGGTAACTTGGGCCTTATCCGTGCGGTTGAAAAGTTCGACTACACAAAGGGTTACAAGTTCTCAACGTATGCGACATGGTGGATTCGCCAGGCGATTACACGTGCGATGGCAGATCAGGCTCGTACGATCCGTATTCCTGTTCACATGGTTGAAGTTATTAATAAGTTGGCACGTGTTCAGCGCCAGATGCTTCAAGATCTTGGTCGCGAACCGACCCCTGAAGAGTTGGCTAAAGAACTTGATATGACACCTGAAAAGGTTGTTGAAGTTCAAAAGTATGGTCGCGAACCAATCTCACTTCACACACCACTTGGTGAAGAAGGAGATAGCGAATTTGGTGATTTGATTGAAGATTCAGAAGCAGTTGTTCCAGCTGATGCGGTTTCATTCACTTTGCTACAAGAGCAGTTGCACTCAGTTCTGGATACCTTGTCAGAACGTGAAGCTGGCGTAGTTGCAATGCGCTTTGGTTTAACAGATGGACAGCCAAAGACACTTGATGAGATCGGAAAGGTTTACGGAGTTACTCGTGAACGTATTCGTCAGATTGAATCAAAGACAATGTCAAAGCTTCGTCACCCATCACGCAGCCAGGTACTGCGCGACTACCTAGATTAAGATCCAGCTAGATTAAAATTAAGAAATAAAAAAGCCCTTATGCGATATTCGCATAAGGGCTTTTTTAATGGTAAATCTAGTTATTAGATTCAATCAGCTTTTCTGATTCATCTTGAATCTTTGCGGCGATTGGCTTTAGCTTTTCAGCGTATTCCTTGCCATGGTGAGCACAGAACATGAGTTCTCCACCGTTTAGAAGCACTGCACGGACATAGGCCTGGGCACCGCAACGATCGCAACGATCTAGGGCGTTAAGAGGTACTGATTCAAGCAACATCTGTTCTGTCATAACTCTCTCCGTTTCCGTGTTCATCTCTATGGAACAGGAAACCACATTTATTTATTCCGCGCTCGTTATATTTAATCTTTTTTACTTAATTAACACTGATTTAACGCTGAGAGTCGACAATTTCCACTATCTGAGATGTATTCGGCGCGCTTACGCTGGAAAATGGGGTGAGGAAGATAATCTTTCGCCCCATGGCCGAGAAAGATGCAGTTGCGACCCCTTCGCAAGATAGCTATACCGCAAAAGATTTAGCGGTCCTCGAAGGCCTCGATGCAGTCCGCAAACGCCCAGGAATGTATATCGGTTCAACCGATTCACGCGGGCTCATGCACTGCTTATGGGAAATCATTGATAACTCAGTTGATGAAGCACTCGCTGGTCATTGCAAGAAAATTGAAATCAATCTTGAATCTGATGGATCAGTTGAAGTCCATGATGATGGACGCGGTATTCCGGTAGATAAAGAACAAAAGACTGGTTTAACCGGTGTTGAAGTTGTTCTCACAAAACTACATGCTGGTGGAAAATTCGGTGGCGGCTCATACGCCGCATCCGGTGGTCTGCATGGTGTTGGTGCATCTGTTGTAAACGCACTTGCTTCACGCCTTGATGCCGAAGTTGATCGTGATGGAAAAATTTACTGGATGTCATTCCAACGCGGAACTGCAGGAATTTTTGATGGTGATGGACCAAAAGCACCATTCGAACCAAAATCAGGGTTGCGTGTTATTGGAAAGATTTCATCAAAGGTAACCGGCACACGCATTAAGTGGTGGAGCGATCGCCAAATCTTCTTGAAGGAAGCTGAGCTTGATCTAGAAGATATCTACGCACGTGCCCGCCAAACATCCTATTTAGTACCTGGATTAACCCTGATTGTTAATGACAATCGCACTAAGACCAAGACAACTGAAACTTTCTTCCACAAGAGCGGTATCACTGAATACTGTAATTTCTTGCAGCCAGATGAAGCCGTTGGCGATGTTATTCGAATTTACGGTACAGGTCACTACCAGGAGACAGTTCCTGTACTAGATGACAAGGGCCATATGGTTTCAACTGAAGTAGAGCGCGACATGGAAGTTGATATCGCGATGAAGTGGGGCAATGGTTTCGAGACCACCCAGCGCTCATTTGTAAACATTATTGCTACACCTAAGGGCGGAACTCACGTCCTTGGCTTTGAACGCTCACTTGTTAAGGTAATCAACGAAGCGTTGAGATCAACTAAGACTTTGGCTAACAAAGAAGCGGATGTTATTAAAGATGACATCCTTGAAGGATTAACCGCTGTTGTAACAGTTCGTATGTCTGAACCGCAGTTTGAAGGACAGACAAAGGAAGTTCTCGGAACAGCAGCAGCTACACGAATTGTTTCAGCCGTTGTTGCAGACAAGATGAAGGAATATTTCAACACTACAAAGCGCATCGATAAAGCAAATGGTCGACTAGTTCTTGAAAAGATCGCAGCAGCATCTCGTACACGTATTAGCGCACGTGCTCACAAGGACTTGCAGCGTCGTAAGAACGCACTTGAGTCTTCATCACTTCCTACAAAGCTCTCGGATTGCCGCTCAGAGGATGTAACACGTACTGAATTGTTCATCGTAGAAGGTGACTCAGCACTTGGCACTACAAAGGCTGCGCGTAACAGCGAGTTCCAAGCGATTTTGCCGATTCGTGGAAAAATTCTTAATGTGCAAAAGGCATCGCTATCGCAGATGCTGGAAGATAAAGAGTGCGGATCGATTATTCAGGTAATTGGCGCTGGTTCTGGCAAGTCTTTTGAATTAGATGAGGCACGTTATGGCCGCATTATCTTGATGTCAGATGCTGACGTTGATGGCGCACACATTCGTTGCTTGTTATTGACCCTGATGTATCGCTACATGCGCCCACTGATTGATTCAGGCCGCGTATTTGCTGCGATTCCACCTCTGCACCGCATTGAAGTAATGGGCGGGGGAGGCAAGAAGGGCGAATACATCTACACATACAGTGATGATGAGATGAAGCGCGTTACTGCAGATCTTAAGAAGTCCGGCAAGCGCTGGAAGGAGCCAATTCAGCGTTACAAAGGCCTGGGCGAAATGGATGCAGATCAGCTTCGTGAAACCACAATGGATCCAGATGCTCGCACCTTGCGTCGTATTACCGTTTCAGATGGCGCAGCGTCGGAGGCAATGTTTGAACTATTGATGGGTAGCGATGTGGCACCACGTAAAGAATTTATTGCGAACGCTGAAATCGATCGCGAACACATCGACGCTTAGTCTGATAGTCACTTCTTCAGCGTATAACCACTTGGACATTTTGGCTTAATCGCAGTTACTTTCTTTGTCAACTTACCTTTTAGACACGAAATTGTAGTTTTTGTATTTCTGACCTTAGTCAACAATTTTGTAGTCGATGTAACCAAAAGTTCCAACTCAGTTTTACCAGATAATGCAGTCTCAAAATCAACCGTCTTTCTCTGTATTCGATTTGAAAATTCGGTCCACCTTTCAATCTCATTAAGGAGCAATACTTGTAATGATTTGTCAGCTAATTTCTTGACCTCTATAAGCAAGATGGTTCTTTGAACCTTTGCGTCATTTACTATTTTATCTATCTCCAGGATTACTTTCTTTTTTTCAATATACGGAATTGCATCTACTTCAGTCAAGTACACAAGTGAGACAAATGTATTGATACAGGTATAACGTACGTCAGCGATTCGCACAGTAGCCCCTTCCCTAGTGCAGGGTGTTGGTGTAGCAGTTGGTGTTGGTGTAGCCGTAACAGTTGGCGTTGGTGTTGGTGTTGGCGTTGGTGTTGGCGTTGGTGTTGGCGTTGGTGTTGGTGTTGGTGTTGGTGTAACAGTTGGCGTAGGTGTTGGTGTAGCTGTAACAGTTGACGTTGACGTTGACGTTGACGTTGGCGTTGGCGTTGGCGTTGGTGTAGCTGTAGCAGTTGGGGTTGGGGTTGTTGTAACAGTTGGTGTTGGTGTTGGTGTTGGCGTAGGTGTTGGTGTTGGTGTTGGCGTAGGTGTTGGCGTAGGTGTTGGCGTAGGTGTTGGCGTAGGTGTTGGCGTAGGTGTTGGCGTAGGTGTTGGCGTAGGTGTTGGCGTAGGTGTTGGCGTAGGTGTTGGCGTAGGTGTAACAGTTGGTGTTGGAGTTGGTGAGAGACTGATGTTGGCTGAGATGTCTGTCCGATTTCCTACTCCATCGTA
>JBILJK010000076.1:0-4876 GCA_044377285.1 Candidatus Planktophila sp. | reverse complement strand
TGAAAAGATTAAATTTGCAGCTGTCCTAGATCGCGCACGAGCTATGGGATTTGATGGCGTTGTTACTGGACACTATGCCCGAACAGAAATTAGCGATAAAGGAAAAACTTTGCATCGCGCAGTAGACCATTCCAAAGATCAGTCTTATGTTTTATCTGTATTGACCATTGAACAAATCCAAGGTGCAATATTTCCTCTGGGGGATACAACCAAAGTTGATATTCGCCTTGAGGCGGAAAAACGTGGCTTAGCTGTTGCGCAAAAGCCAGATAGTCATGACATCTGCTTTGTTCCATCGGGTGACAACGCAGGCTGGTTGCGCGATCGCTTAGGCAGTGAAGTCGGACCAATTGTTGATCAAGATGGAAAGAAAATCGGCGAACACAAAGGTGCCTACACATACACAATCGGACAGCGAAAAGGGTTGGGACTTACTGTTCCAACTGCAGATGGTTCACCACGATTTGTGTTAAAGATTGAACCAGTAAGCAACACTGTTGTTGTTGGTGCCCGTGAAGATTTGGCGATCACCACAATGCGGGGAGAGCGCCCTGTGTGGTGTGGTCCAGCTGTAACTGATCAAGTGCTGCAAGGATTTGTACAGATACGCGCCCATGGCGCAGCACTTGCCTGCACCTATTACTTTGATGGAACCTTGCTTGTTGCCACCTTAGAAGAGCCTTTGTTGGGCTTAGCAACAGGGCAAGCAATGGTTATTTATGATGGTGATCGCGTCGTTGGTTCAGCAACAATTAGTGAGACTGAATGAGCACTAACGCACGTCATGCAATGACCGAACTAATTAATGAGATTCGGGATCATCAGTTTAAGTATTACGTTTTAGATCAGCCAACTATCACTGATGCCCAGTTTGATGAACTATTGCGCACCTTGCAGGTGTTAGAAGATAAGAATCCTGAACTCCGCGAACCAGATTCTCCAACACAGCATGTTGGGGGAGGGTTTGCTACTCAGTTTGAACAGCGCGATCACATCGAAAAGATGATGAGCCTTGATAACGTCTTTGACCTTGAAGAGCTAGCCACATGGTTTGATCGAATTGAGAAAGAGATCTCAGCACCGATGTACCTGTGCGAGGTCAAGGTTGATGGCTTAGCAATTAACCTAACCTACGAGGACGGCCAGTTAGTTCGTGGTTTAACTCGAGGCAATGGTGTCACGGGCGAAGATGTGACCCTGAATGTTAAAACGATTAAGAATTTGCCGCACACTTTAAATGGTAAAAATATTCCTTCGCTGATTGAAGTTCGTGGAGAAGTTTTCTTTCCTATTGCAGCTTTTATTGAACTCAATGATTCACTTGAAGAATCCGGTAAACAGTTATTCGCTAATCCTCGAAATGGTGCAGCTGGTTCGCTGCGACAAAAAGATCCACGAGTAACTGCCGGACGTCCTTTGTCGGTAGTTGTGCATGGCGTTGGAGCCAAGCAAGGTATTACCTTTGATTCCCAAAGTGGCGCATATGAGGAGCTGAAAAATCTAGGCTTGCCGACCAGTGATCGTTTTAAGGTGTGTGGAACCCGCAAAGACGTTGAAAAGTTTATTCAGCACTACGCAGATCATCGCCACGATGTTGAACATGAAATCGATGGGGTAGTAATCAAAGTTGATTCTTTGTCACAGCAGCAACAATTGGGCTTTACATCTCGTGCCCCAAAGTGGGCTATTGCCTTTAAATATCCGCCTGAAGAGGTAACAACTAAGTTATTAGATATCAAGGTAAGTATTGGCCGTACAGGACGTGTAACACCTTTTGCATTTATGGAACCAGTAAAGGTCGCAGGCTCAACTGTTACAAATGCAACCTTGCACAACGCCGAAGAAATTGTTCGCAAAGGCGTCTTGATTGGTGACATTGTTGTTATACGAAAAGCTGGCGATGTCATTCCAGAAGTATTGGGTCCGGTTATTGATAAGCGAACCGGTAAAGAAAAAGCTTTTGTTATGCCCACACAATGTCCAGAATGCGGGTCAGAGCTTCGTGCCATGACCGAAGGCGATGTAGATATTCGATGTCCAAACACACAAAGTTGCCCTGCACAGTTACGTGAGCGAATTTATTACATTGGCTCGCGTGCGGCGTTAGATATAGATGTGCTGGGTTATGAAGCTGCGGTCGCACTGCTAAATTCAACAATAATCACTGATGAATCAGAGCTCTTTGATTTAACCGCTGAGAAACTTGTTACATCTGAATTCTTCACCAAGAAGGATGGAACACCTGCGGCAAATGTTGAAAAACTCCTTGCTGCAATAAATGAGGCAAAGACCAGACCGTTATGGCGAACATTGGTTGCTCTTTCAATTCGTCACGTTGGCCCAACCGCTGCGCAGGGCTTGGCATCGGCGCTGGGATCTATCGATGCAATTTCGAAAGCATCTGCGACAGAACTTGCAGATGTGGATGGAGTCGGTCAGATCATCGCTGATTCGATTGTGGAATGGTTCTCAGTTGATTGGCACCGAGCAATTATTTCTAAGTGGGATGCAGCAGGGGTTCGCATGATTAATGAACCGACAGAAGCATTGCCACAGACTTTGGCGGGGTTAACTTTTGTTGTTACTGGTGGGCTCGAATCCTTTTCTCGTGATGGCATAAGTGAAACCATTGCCGGACATGGTGGGAAAGCAGCATCGGCTGTATCGAAAAAAACTGATTATGTATTGGTTGGCAGTGACCCTGGATCAAAGTTAGCTAAAGCACAAGAATTAGGCGTGCCTGTAATTGATGAGGCGAAATTCAAAGAGCTTCTAGCCGGCAAGTAGTAGTATTACACCCATGATTAATCTTGCAGAAGAGATGCACCGCGAACTTCCAGCCTCACCACTTGCTTTTGGCATTTTCGCATTTGTAGTTTTTGTCGTACTTCTTTACTTAGTACTTCGCCTAGACCGAGACTAATTTGTCCCGGGTAGGTATTTACGGAGGAACATTTGACCCAATTCATTTGGGTCATTTGCATGTAATTACCCAACTCATTGAAAAGAAGATCGTTGATCAACTGCTAGTTGTTCCAGCAGGACAACCCTTGCTTCGCAGTCAGGCACCACACGCATCGGCCCAACAACGACGAACAATGTGCCAACTAGCACTATCGGATTTGCCGGTAGACGTGGCAAGCAAAGTTCAGGTCAATCCCATTGAAGTTTTAAGAACCGGTCCAAGCTTTGCCATTGATACCGTCGAAGCGGTTGCTCAAAATTATCCTGATGACACAATTGTTGTAATTGTGGGACAAGATGCAGCTGACAAATTAGATCAGTGGCATCGGATCGATGAACTTCGCACAATGGTTGAATTTGTTGTCATTTCACGTCCTGGATATGAAGGAATTGGAATTGATATTGGGTCCTTGCCAGTGGCAGCGACCACAATTCGAGAAGGTTTGAGCGCAGATGTTTCGTCATCAGTAGCTACATTTATACGAGAGAATAACCTCTATGACAATTAGCAAAAGAACCCACGAGATTACTCAGATTGCTGCACATGCTGCCATCGATAAAATTGCAGTAGATGTTGTAGCCCTTGATCTGTCAGATCAATTGGTTCTCAGCGAAGTCTTTTTAATCGTAACCGGTCAAAACGAAGCACAGGTTGATTCGATTGCCGATGAAGTAGAACGTAAACTTGCAGCAGCAGGAGATAAGCCAATTCGCCGTGAACATGGCGCTGAATGGATTCTTCTTGATTACTCAGATTTAGTTGTACATGTGCAAAGTGCCGAGCTGCGTAAGTACTACATGCTCGATCGCTTATGGAACGACTGTCCAACAATCGAGTTGGAGGCTGTGAAAGAGGCTGCAGTTAATGGCCGCTAACAGAGTTGTTTTATGGCGACATGGCCAAACAGATTGGAATGTCGTTAACCGTTTCCAAGGACATTCAGATATTGATTTAAATGAAGTCGGAATCTTTCAAGCAAAGCACGCTGCGCAGATACTTGCAGGAATGAATCCAACTGCAATTATTTCAAGTGACTTAGGTCGTGCGCGTAATACCGCGCAAGCGCTAGCCGATCTAACTGGATTAACAGTTGATATTGATGCCGATTTGCGTGAAACAGATGGTGGATTGTGGGAAGGAAAAACTGGCGCAGAAAATCGCGCAGAGGATTTCCATAACTTTATTCGTTGGATTGATGGAGAAGATAATCCAGCTGGCACAACAGGTGAACGCCGCAGCGAAGTAGCAGATCGCGCAATACGTGCTATTAAGAAAGCGTTAGGCGATAAAACAGATCAGGTATTAATTGTTACAACACATGGCGGAACCGCTAGATGCATTCTTGGATCTTTGCTTCAGCTACCAATGTCTCACTGGGGCGTAATTGGCGGACTTTCAAATGCATCGTGGTCAATTCTCGAACGCAATCCCCGTCAATGGAGTTTGGTTGAACACAATGCGGGCTCAATTCCAGAACCTGTCTATGGTGAAGAGAGTGGTGCGACTTCGGCTTAAGTCCAACGGGGTGGATGCGGTAAGGTCTGCACTCGCACGAAAATCGGGGCTATAGCGCAGCTGGTAGCGCACCTGCATGGCATGCAGGGGGTCAGGGGTTCAAATCCCCTTAGCTCCACATATGAATAACAACGTTAACGACGAGCGCGAGCACGCGGCATACGACTTTGCCTACGTGCAGGAAAAATGGCTGCCTATTTGGGATCAATTGCAACCATTTAAATCTGGTCGCACAGATGACACACGTGAGAAAAAATATGTTTTAGATATGTTTCCGTATCCATCAGGTGATCTTCACATGGGTCACGCCGAGGCGTACGCGCTTGGTGATGTAATTGCTCGTTATTGGGCGCAAAAGGGTTTCAATGTTATGCATCCAATTGGCTGGGATGCATT
>JBILJK010000075.1:0-4885 GCA_044377285.1 Candidatus Planktophila sp. | reverse complement strand
TCGGATCCTTTTGTCATTTCTATTAAGCACACGCTTTGGCGGTGCAGACTGCGTATTGTGCCACAGAGGATGGCCTGAGCGTAAATCGGCCAAAGCCGGCTAAATCACTCCGGGATGTGAGCGTTGAGCGCGGCAAAAAGGTGGGGTCCAGCTGCCACGGTCAGATTGAGACCATGCCATGGGCGGGTGGTCACCGTGGCCCCCGCTTCGCGGGCAATCAGCTCGGCGGCGGCAAGATCCCATTCATGCAGCCCCGTTTCAAAGTATCCATCAACCATTCCCGTTGCTACATGGCAAATGTCGGCTGCGGCAGATCCAATGCGCCGAAGATCTCGAATTTGTGGCAACAAAACATTAACAATTTTTAACTGTTCGAAGCGATCTTTAACATCATATGCAAATCCTGTAGAAATCAATGCACGATTTAGTTCGACTGGATCATTACATGCAATCTTCACATCATTAAGGAAAGCTCCCCCACCTTTTGATGCATGCCACGTGGCATTAACTGTTGGTGAATGAACGACGCCAACCAAGGTTCCGTTGTGATCCTTTGCTGCGATGCTGACCGCCCAACCAGGCAAGCCGTAGAAATAATTTACGGTGCCATCAACGGGATCAATTACCCATGTCACACCGCTTTTGCTGTCGCGCGAAGTACCTTCTTCGCCGATGATTCCATCATCAGGACGAGCTGCCAAAATACTTTCAACAATTAACTTCTCTGATGCCATATCCATCTGCGTCGCGATATCGATTGCTGTTGACTTAACAGTTAGGTCCCACGATGCAGGGCGATCGACTAACAATTCGCCCGCTTGTCGTGCAATCTTTAGGGCTAATTCAAGCAATTGCTGGGTATCAGTCATGCTCCCAGTCTAACCGCGAGACTGACCGTGTCCTAGATTCTCGGATGTGCAGCCACGCTGGCTTACTTCAACACCTATAAGCCCCTCATCGGCTACCCTCGGCTCGTGACTGAGCTACGACTAAATGGAAAGACCGATGACGGTCTGCACCTTTCATTGCATGACAATGACGGAAATGAGTTCACCGTCCGCGTTAGCGACACATTGCGTGCAACAGTTAATCAGCAACGACTAATGGCGGTTCCAACAAATAATGAACCAACTGTTTCCATTAAAGAGATTCAGCGATTACTTCGCGCCGGACAAACTGCCGAACAAATCGCTCGAGATAACAACACATCTTTTGAAAAAGTTGAACGCTTTGCTGGCCCAATTATTTCAGAACGCATCTACATCATCGATCAAGCCCAGCAGATTGCAATTCGCAAAGAAGGCGGCCGTGATGCGGTAACGCTTCTTGGCGTTGTTATCTCTCGTCTTGCACCGCGCAATATTGATTCATCAGAACTTTCATGGGACACCTGGCGCTTAGAAGATGGCACCTGGACAATCGAACTTCATTATCCAAACAACACAGGTGTTGGCATCGCGCAGTGGAACTTTGATGCAACTGTGCGCACCGTTTCATCCATGGATGAGAATGCGCGCTGGATGATGGGTGATGAACCTGCGCCACGTCAGCTTCCGACGGCAGGGTTAGTCCCAACAGAGACATCTCACCCCTCTGAGCGTCGCGTTATTGATGTGTACAGCGAGTTCCGTAAAGAAACAACGGAAGCAACAGATGAAGAATTGGAAGATATTGCCGAAGTAATTCGAGAAGTTCCTCGCTTGGCAGTTATTCGCGAAGAGCCAGATGATGAAGCATCACGTGATGGAATTACCGCTCGGGCAAAGGTTCCGAGTTGGGATGAAATCATGTTCGGTATCAAGCCCGAAGATAAGTAACTCTTAGAGCTACCTTGCTTTAACTTAGGGTTGTAGTTAGCAATCCGACCTGAGATTCAATCTCGCTATCTGCTCCATGATGTCCAACCATTGCGCCTTCTTTTTCTGCACGTTCAGCATCAAGTAAAACAACTCCCCCACGCGCAATTGCAATTACTTCTCCCATCCGATCAAAAGCATCCGGGCTGACATCTGCGCCAAATAAGTGATTAGCAATAGCTTGTTCGCGGGTTAGCACCATTGCTTTGTCCTGCAAATATTCTTGCCACAAAGATGCCGTCTCTGCGCGAGCAACCGGTGAATCTGATTCCAAATAAATATGACGTGCGCGAGGTTCGCCGGCAATTACGCTGACACCTTGCATCAAGGGATTGTCTTGGCCAATTACGATTTTTTCATCAACATTTATCATTCCGTGATCTGATGTAACCCAGATACGCGTTCCTTTTGGAACCTCTTTCATCAACTGCGAAACCATTTGATCGATCATGGATAACGCTGCAATCCATTTGTCGCTTCCCACGCCATCGGAGTGACCTGCTGTATCTAAATCATTTACATACAAATACACAAAGGATGGGGTTGCTTGAAGCGCTGCTTTTGTTTCACTTACTAAATCCGTAACAACATTTGCACCTTTGTAATTGGCTCCACGGAAAACAGCGCGAGTGAACCCTGAATTCTCATAACGCTTTGCTGCAACATGCGTGACAGTGATTCCAGCTGCTGTCGCTCGTTGGAAGAGTGTCTCTACTGGCTGCCAATTTTCAGGATCAACCCGCTCATCCCACTTCAGTGCATTGAGCAATCGCCCACCACTACGAGGAACCTGAACCGTGTATCCCAACATTCCATGAGCACCTGGCATTACGCCAGTTGTTAATGTTGCAAGTGATGTTGCAGTCGTTGACGGAAATGCAGTGTGAATTAATCCATGGTTAATCATTCGTGACATTGTGGGCATTGCATCTGCAAACGTTGCAAGGGTGTCAAAGCCAAAGCCATCAATTAAAAAAAGTAGTTCGCGGCCCATTGGTGATTGCCCAACAGCTAAGTGATCAACTGCACTTTCGAGGCCAAGGGAAGAAAAGATCGATGGCGTTACCTGGGACAAATGCACGGGGATATCTTCCCATGACTGTGCACTACAGTTTGGGTATGGAAAAGGCGATCAAGTTCTCAGCTGAAGTTGCTGATGCAATTAAGGCTGGAAAGCCAGTTGTTGCACTTGAATCAACGATTATCAGCCATGGTTTGCCGCGCCCTTCTAATCTAGAAGTAGCCCTTGAATGCGAACGGATTGTCCGAGAAGCAGGCGCTGTGCCAGCGACGATTGCATTGCTTGATGGAAAGATTTTGGTTGGCTTAGAACGTCCAGAGCTAGAAGCGATCGCACATCGTGATGACATTTCTAAGGCATCGATTCGCGATTTAGCAATCATTGTTGCCCAAGGAAAGTCTGCGGCAACAACTGTTGCAGCCACCGCTCACATCGCAGCGATTTCCGGAATTAACATTTTTGCTACAGGTGGCCTTGGTGGAGTTCACCGTGGTGCCAACGAATCATTTGATGAATCCGCAGATCTAACTGCGCTGTCTCAACTTGATATGACAATTGTCTGTGCCGGCGTTAAATCCATCTTGGATGTTCACGCAACATTAGAGCGTCTTGAAACACTTGCAATCGGCGTCGTTGGATACAAGACCAACTCATTTCCTGGTTTCTACCTGACTGATTCTGGTTACACGCTAGAACACCGAGTTGATTCCCCTGAAGAAATTGCAGCGATCATCCGTGCACGCACCGCGGTTTCAACACATTTCAAAGCGCTAGTAGTTGCAAATCCTGTTGTACAGGAAATGCCAAAGGCGCGCCATGATGAAATCTTGGCAAGTGGATTAGCTCGTGCAAAAAGCGAAGGTATCGATGGAAAGCTAGTCACACCATTCTTGCTAGAACATTTTCACACCGCTTCACAGGGTGAATCACTTGCTATTAATACTGAGATTATTAAGTCCAACTGTTTGTTAGCTGCCCAGATTGCGGTGGCGCTTCGATGAAAAAGATACTGTGTATCGGCGACTTAGCTCTGGATGTAATTTCACAACTGAAAGAGCCAATTAATTATGGCAATGACACCGCCAGCAAGATTTCTAGCCACCCAGGCGGGCAAGCAGCAAATGTTGCAACATGGATTACCCGTACAAATTCACGGTCTCATTTAGTTGCTAGAACAGGCAATGATCCTGTTGGTTTTGCGCTGATTTCAGATCTGGATAAATACGGGGTGGAACACCTCAATTTGATGCATAGCGGACGCCCAACTGGTGTTGTTGTCATCTTGGTTGATGCCAATGGTGAGCGCACTATGTTTCCGGACAATGGTGCCAATGCTGACCTTGAAGTAAGTGATTTGCCACCACTAGATGATATTGATGGGGTTTATTTATCTGGCTATGCGCTGCTGGATTTTCGCAGCCGTGAAGCGGTTATAGCAATGATTAAAATTATCAAGGCCGCAGGAAAGCCAATCTTCTTTGATCCAACAACTACTGGTGCGATGAAGATTGTTTCATTAGAAGAAGCGCTGTCTTGGGTTTCAATGATGGATGGAATGCTGCTCAATAGCGAAGAGGCTCTCTATCTTGGCAATTCAAAAGATTTAGCTGAAGCCGAAAGAAATCTTCAAAAGTACACACCGCTTGTAGTTATCAAACTTGGATCAAAGGGTGCGATGGCGGTCAATGGAAATGATTCTGCAAAGGTTACGGCTATAACAACCAATGTCGTTGACACAACTGGAGCTGGAGATTCATTTGCAGCGGGCTTTATTCCGAAGTGGCTAGAAACAAGTGACTTAACTCAAGCCCTAACGGCAGGTGCAGCCCTTGCTGCAAAGTGTGTTTCATCAGTTGGGGCGCGCCCTCCCTTAAATTAAGCCTGTCTCTTGGCAGAATGCCCCAATGGCAACTGCGAAGACTCCCGCGAAATCTGCGGCTAAAGGTAAGAAACCCGCTGGACCAAAGCCCGGTGAATATCCAGGAAAGATCGTTGATATCGATGTTTC
>JBILJK010000074.1:0-4890 GCA_044377285.1 Candidatus Planktophila sp. | reverse complement strand
ACCTGAAAGGAATGGCTGGCATGCAGCCATCATGCGAACGTGGCCCATTGGCGCGATTGAACGCTGACCTAGTGCACAGTCAAATACTTCGTAGTGCTCAAGCTTTAGCCCTGGAGCATCGATTACGTGACCGTTAGCTGCAATGAACTCAACGATCGCTTCGACTGTCTCCTGTGCGTAACCAAGCTTTACAAGTGCCTGTGGAACTGTCTGGTTAACGATCTGCATAGATCCGCCACCAACAAGCTTCTTGAACTTAACCAATGAGAAGTCAGGCTCGATACCAGTTGTATCGCAATCCATCATCAAACCGATTGTTCCTGTTGGAGCAAGTACTGAGATCTGCGCGTTGCGCCATCCGTTCTTATCTCCTGTTGAAAGACATGCATCCCACGCCTTGTTTGCTTCTGCCCATACATCGCGGTCAAGAGTTGTCTCTGACTTTGCTGCAGATGAAGCAGCTGCGTGCTTGCGCATAACACGTGCGTGTGGCTTAGCGTTTTGTGCAAAGCCTGCGTATGGTCCAACGATTCCAGCAAGTTCTGCTGAACGCTTGTATGTAATACCTGACATCAATGATGTGATCGCACCAGCAAGTGCGCGTCCACCTTCGGAATCGTAGGCAAGACCTGAAGCCATCAAAAGCGCGCCAAGGTTTGCGTATCCAATACCGAGCTGACGGTAAGCCTTTGTTGTGTCACCGATTGCTTCGGTTGGGAAATCTGCGAAACAGATTGAGATATCCATCGCTGTGATGATCAGCTCTGCAGCCTTACCAAATGACTTCGCATCAAATGATCCATCTGACTTTAGGAACTTCATCAAGTTAAGTGATGCCAAGTTACATGATGAGTTATCTAGTGACATGTACTCAGAGCAAGGGTTTGACGCATTGATGCGACCTGTCTCTGGAGTTGTGTGCCAATCATTGATGGTGTCATCAAACTGAACACCAGGATCAGCACATGCCCATGCAGCTTGTGCAATCTTTGTGAACAGTTCGCGTGCATCAACAGTGTCAATTACTTCACCAGTTGCGCGAGCTGTTAATCCAAACTTCTCACCCTTTTCAACAGCTTGCATGAACTTGTCTGAAAGTCGGACAGAGTTATTTGCATTCTGGTACTGAACAGAGATGATGTCTTTTCCACCAAGGTCCATGTCAAAGCCAGCATCGCGAAGTGCGCGAATCTTGTCCTCTTCGTTGACCTTTGTCTCGATAAATTCTTCGATATCTGGGTGATCGACATCTAGAACAACCATCTTTGCAGCGCGACGGGTTGCGCCACCTGATTTGATTGTTCCTGCTGATGCATCAGCACCACGCATGAATGAGACTGGACCAGATGCTGTTCCGCCAGACTTTAGAAGCTCCTTTGATGAACGGATGCGGGACAAGTTAAGTCCTGCTCCTGATCCACCCTTGAAGATCATTCCTTCTTCGCGGTACCAGTTAAGGATGCTGTCCATAGTGTCATCAACTGACAAGATGAAACATGCTGAAACCTGCTGTGGTTGGTTTGTTCCAACGTTGAACCACACTGGTGAGTTGAAAGAGAAGATCTGGTGCATCAGCATGTGTGTTAGTTCGTGCTCAAAAATTTCTGCATCTTTATCAGTTGCAAAGTAGCCGTGCTCTTTGCCGGCCTTTGTGTATGTCAATACAACGCGATCGATAACCTGCTTCAAAGACCATTCGCGATTTTCAGCACCGAGTGCGCCGCGGAAGTACTTTGTTGTAACGATTGTTGAAGCGTTTACTGACCAAGTATCTGGATATTCAACACCGCGTTGTTCAAAAACAGTTTCACCCGTTCTCCAGTTCTGCTGCACTACATCGCGACGTTCCCACTTCACTTCATCGTATGGGTGTACGCCTTCGTTGGTGTAGATGCGTTCGATCGTCAAGCCCTTACCCTTTAGGGTGTTGTGGGCCTTGATTTTCGCTGGTCGGTTGATGACCGTCTCTGACATGTGTGGTTCCCCGTCTTCTATTTATGAGTTAATTTTTTGAGATGCGTTAGTGCTTTGTTCTGCGTTTCTAGTTTTTTCTGTACTACTTGATTCTGAAGCAATTGGGGAATTGCCGGAAGGCAGAGCACGGAGAAGTGCGATCTCACCTTCGAAGTCTTCAAGGGAGGCAAAGTTACGGTACACAGATGCATAACGTAAGTAGGCGACCTCATCTAGCTCTCGGAGTGGCGCAAGGATTGCCATGCCCACCTCTTGTGCTTCGATTTCTGCCTGTCCTGTGCCTCGAAGGGTTTCTTCAACGCGCTGAGCAAGCAAAACTAAATCGTCCTCATTGACGGGACGTCCTTGGCAGGCTTTACGAACGCCAACCAGTACCTTCTCGCGGCTAAATGGCTCTGTGGCCCCGCTTCGCTTAATAATGTTTAGAAGTGCGAGCTCTTGAGTTGAGAATCGCTGGCCACACTGGGGGCACTCGCGACGACGGCGGATTGCTGTGCCATCTTCAACTGGACGAGAGTCCACAACGCGGGAATCATCAAATCTGCAGAATGGGCAATTCATCTCGGCGTGTCCTCCAATCAATGCTCGTTATTTGTAACTTCGGGTGTAAGGGGCTTTTTTGAGCGGAATCGGAATATTACCCTAAAACCACTACTAATGGAAGCATTTCTTGCTTTGACCCCTACATCTTGTGTTAACTATAAAGCATTGGTTGAGGTTTTTCCTGTCGAGTAGGTTAAAACTTGCTGAACGGCGTGTCGGGCTACTTCACCGGAACGCGAAGCCTCTGTCCAGCCTGCAGATCAAAGCCTGTGAGGTTATTTGCCTCGCGAATATCGTTCACCATGCCCTGCACATCCCCCGAAGCGTAGGCAGCAGCCACAGACCACAGGGTTTCACCTGGGGCAACAACGACGATCTCGTATGAAGGCGCTGTGCTTGCCTCGACCTGTCCGGCCCCGGACTGAGAAGCAAAGCCAGCTGCCATCACAACGGTCAGCGAAAGAACTACAAATGTGCGAGCAAGTCGACCACGGCGAGTTAGCGTGCCGGACGGATTGGTCTGCTGATTGCTCAAAAAGCCCTGATTTACAATGCTTTTAGAGGTGTTTGAATTAAAACCTGTATTGAATGTAAGTGCGCTCATTTGTTTTTCTCCTGCTGTCTTACCTTAGGGAAGGTATTCGAACAACTGTTCGAATAAGACAATTAAACACCCTCCCACTGACAAATAGCAAGAAAAATTCGAACAGGTGTTTGAATTTTTGGTGAACTTGTGTCACGCTTATCCCATAGAGGAAGAAATCATCTCCCCTAAAGGCAAAGGTCGAGCACAATGGCAAAAGTTACTGAACTCCCAGACAGCCCAGAAGGCGCTCATGGCCTCACCGTCCGCCAGCTCAAGATCCTTGGCGCGATCAAGGATGCCCTTGAAAACAACGGGTATCCACCCTCAATGCGAGAGATCGGCGTTGTCGCTGGCCTGACCTCCCCTGCCTCAGTGAAGTACCAATTAGAAGCGTTAGAAAAGAAGGGCTTTATCCGACGCGACCCAACTCGTGGCCGCGCACTTGAAGTTTTGATGCCTGATGAAAAAACTTCCGAAAACTCAACACCAGTTGATGCAACCCGCTACATCCCATTGGTCGGTCGCATCGCAGCCGGTGGTCCAATCACTGCTGAACAATCTGTTGAAGAAACTTTCCCACTTCCAGAATCACTTGTTGGTAGCGGTGATTTATTTATGCTCAAGGTCGTTGGTGAATCAATGATTAACGCAGCTATTTGCGATGGCGATTACGTTGTTATTCGTTCTCAAAAGGATTGCAATAACGGTGAAATCGTTGCAGCGATGATTGATGGCGAAGCAACTGTTAAGACCTTCTCACGCAAGAACGGCCACATTTGGTTGCTTCCTGCCAATGATGATTTCGCTCCTATCGAAGGAGACAACTGCGAGATCTTGGGCAAGGTAACTGCGGTACTTCGTTCCGTTCGCTAACTTTTAAGGCTTGATGTAGATCTTTCCATCCCGCTCAGTTACTTCATAGCTAGTCAACGGCCAACGTGCTGGCCCACTTTGCACAGCACCATCAAATGGACTGAAAATACTTAAATGGCAATTACACACAAGCTCTGTTTTTTCAGCGACAACCTTGCACCCTGAATGAGTACAGATAATGCTGACTGCATACACCTGTCCACTAAGGCGTGAAAAAGAGAATGATGTGTACAGGTTTTTAGAAGTATTTACTGGAATGATTTTTACTTGACCCTCTTTAATTTCAGAGGAGTTAGCCGCAAAAACAATATCGCTCGAAGTTGGTGTTGGCGAAGGCGTTGGAGATGTGGAAGCACTTGGAGTTGCCGACGCAGTTGGCTTCGCAGTTGCAGTTGGCTTCGCAGAAGCACTTGGCTTGGCGCTAGCACTGGCGCTAGCTGTAGCAACCTTTGCACCTTGCTTCCAGACCAGCTTTCCTTTGGACTTAACAACTGTGTAGACATACCCGCGCCACACAACCTTTTGCCCCACCTTGGCTGCCTTTAACGTCGGCCCTGCTGCCACAGCCAAGGAAGGAAAAAGCAGAAAGAGCGCAGATAGGCCCAACCCACCGACTATCTCGCGGCGGCGCACAACCTTCTGGATCCAAGAACTCATCTGCAAAAAATACTGCAGGCCGGCACTTATTTCCTGCTAAAACAAGTATTTAACCTAACGCTCACTCAGCATTCACCCAGCCCATGCATCTGCGAAACCTTGGCACCTCATGATCTGCCATAAGAACGCACAATCGCGATCTGAAAAGTTTTCTCTACTCCCACTAGAGAAATCCTCCATTTGAGGGAATGGATACGAAACATAACCCCCGTAGCCCTATCGCTGCGGGGGTTATTCTTTTCCCATGGCAAAAGATC
>JBILJK010000073.1:0-4931 GCA_044377285.1 Candidatus Planktophila sp. | reverse complement strand
CACTATTCAAGGGTTTGATCTACATCCAAGGTTTGGACATAGAACTCGGATTTACCTACGTAAGTGGGTGGTGAGGGACTCGAACCCCCGACCCGGTGATTAAGAGTCACCTGCTCTACCAACTGAGCTAACCACCCGAGGCATTCATGCGAGGGAAACGCTTGAATGCAGGGGGAAACCTATCAGGAAGATGCGCCTTGTCGCACATCCCCGACTCCCGCATACTGGGCGTGTGAGTCACGTTGAAATCAGGATTGCCCTAGTCCTTAGCCTTTTGGTCGCTGGGATTACACCTGCGAAGGCTGAATCAATTGCCTCTGGTTTATCTGTCATCCAAGCCCAAATAACTAAGGGCCGTGCAGCAAAAACTGGATACACGCGAGATCAGTTTGGTCCTGCGTGGGCAGATGTTGATCGCAATGGGTGCGATACCCGCAACGATATTTTGAAACGAGACCTAACCAATGAAGTTTTTAAGGAAAAGACAAATGCCTGCACCGTGTTAAGCGGAACATTGGTGGATCCATTTTCGGGGGAGACCATTAACTTTGTGCGAGGCGTTGCGACCAGTTCTGAGGTTCAGATAGACCACACCGTTGCACTTTCTAATGCATGGCAAACTGGAGCTTTTAAGTTAACTGCCGATCAACGAAAAGCATTTGCTAACGACCCGCTTAATTTGTTGGCTGTTAAAGGACGATTGAATTCACAAAAAGGCGATGGTGATGCAGCAACATGGTTACCACCGTTGAAGAGTTATCGATGTGACTATGTTTCAAGACAAATTGCGGTAAAGGTTAAATACAAGTTGTGGTTCACCGCGCCTGAAAAAGAGGCGATGATTCGAATCTTAAAAACCTGTCCTGAAAAAGCTTTACCAGATAATTAGTGAGAGCCCTTATACCGATCATATGAAGCGTTGATTTCTAACTCAGCTTCGTCATGTCCAACCCATTCGCCGCCTTGCACAGATTTTCCTGGCTCTAGGGTTTTATAGACTTCAAAGAAGTGTTTAATTTCGCTGAGTTCATAAGCAGGCACATCATTTAGATCTTGAAGGTACGACTTGCGTACATCACCTGCTGCAACACAGAGCAGTTTGTCATCTCCGCCAGCCTCATCTGTCATGTTTAACATGCCGATTACACGACATGAAACAACACAGCCCGGGAAAGTTGGCTCATCAAGCATGATCAAAGCATCTAGCGGATCGCCATCTTGAGAAAGAGTGTCTTTTACAAAACCGTAGTCATAGGGATAACGAGTTGATGTGAAGAGCATGCGATCTAGACGAACTTCGCCCGTGATGTGGTCGATCTCGTACTTGTTACGTGATCCCGCTGGGATTTCAACAACGACGTCGAAAATCATCTCTGTCCGGCTCTCTACTTGGTGGTGCAAGGGTTATTCACGAGACAAAAACTTGGGGTGAACGACGGGGCTCGAACCCGCGACATCCCGGACCACAACCGGGTGCTCTACCAGCTGAGCTACGTCCACCATGAGTTGCCAAGTCTACCTGTTGTTATGTGGTGGTTGGAGCCTCTGTTTGCGCGGAGATAAAGACTGCTTGGCGGTAATACGCCAGCTCTGCGATTGAATCTTGAATGTCACCAAGGGCGCGGTGATTGCCCGTCTTTGCAGGGGCGGCGAAGTACGCTTTTGGAAACCATCTGCGGGTCAACTCTTTTATCGATGAAACATCAACAGTTCGGTAATGCAGGTAATCGTTTAGTAATGGCATATCGCGCGCGATAAATGATCTATCAACGCTGACCGAGTTTCCAGCTAATGGAGATTTACCGGGCTGTGTTGACGCGCTTTCAAGATAGGCAATGACTTTGGCTTCAGCCTCGGCAACAGAGATGCCGTTAGGGATTTGGGTGATCAAACCTGAAGTGGTGTGCATCTGGGTGACGAACTCATTCATCCCCGCCAACTGTTCGGCGCTCGCCTTGATGACAACATCGACGCCTTCGCCAATGACATTCAAATCAGAGTCGGTCACAAGGACGGCGATTTCGACCAGGACATCCTTTTCTAGGGAAAGTCCGGTCATTTCGCAGTCGATCCAGATCAGATTCGCTTGTTCATTAGGCATAGGGGCAACCTTAGGGGGGAAAGGGGTGATTTCACCTTTTGTTAACCTTCTAGACACCTTCGGTCTATGTAAAAATTCCCGCATAAGTACAAGATTCACCACATGACATTGCTTGAAAACAAGTCGGCAATCCCTGCCCCACGCGAGATCACGACCAAGCCACGACGCTCAGATCAGATATTCCGCGCAGTTGTGACGATTGGCGGAATGACATCCTTGGTAATTCTTGGGTTAATTGCTTTGTTCTTGTCCTTAAAAGGAATAAGTGTTTTGCGTGTTGAAAAACTTTCTTTCATAACTGAATCTAAGTGGGAAGTATTGCAAGATGCCGAGGGCAAAATCGCTGAAAGTACTTTTGGTCTTGGCGCAATGCTTATTGGAACTTTCTTAGCAGCTTTTATTGCTGTCATTGTTGGAGTTCCTATCGCAGTTTTAAGTGCTTTGTATTTGACCTTCTATGCACGCGGCCCAGTGAAGAAGCTTTTAATTTCTCTCATCGACCTTATGGCTGCATTCCCTTCACTTCTGTTTGGTTTTTGGGGCTTCATTGTTCTGATGAGCAGCGCGGAGTATTGGGCAAAACTAATCAATAAGTATTTAGGATTTATCCCAATCTTTGATGTTCCTGCACCAATCTTTGAACGCTCTCCATTTATTGCAGGCTTAGTTCTTGCAATCATGATTATTCCAATCGTTACAGCGATTTCTCGAGAGATCTTTGATCAAACACCCTTGGATCGAGTGCAAGCTGCATATGCATTAGGTGCATCAAAACTTGCAATGATTCGTGCAGTTGTAATTCCTTATGGCCGTGGTGGTGTGGTGGGCGGCGCGATGCTTGGCCTTGGCCGCGCGATGGGTGAAACAGTTGCGGTTTACACAGTGCTTAACGTTGTGTATCAGATCAACTGGCAGGTTCTTTTCGGTGCCGGTGGAAATGTTGCGTCACTTATTCTTTTGAAGTTTGGTGAAGCAGGTCCAGAAGAAGTTAATGCGCTGATGGCAGCAGGCCTTGTCTTATTCCTTCTCACCTTAACCGTAAACGCTATCTCTGACGTACTGATCAATAAGTTTGGGAAAAAGGGACGATGACTCAAACTACTATTCCAAAACCTCAAAAACCTTGGGGCACATCAATCGCGCAGCGATTGGCTACCGCTGCCATATTAGTTCTGGCCGCTGTTTTAGCCGGTGTCACCGTAGAGTTCACCGGACTTAATGGAAAGTTAGGTTTTGCTGCAGCTTACTTTTTCTTTGCAAGCTTTTTGATTTTTGTGCAACAACTACGGCTTCGTGATCTAGCAGCTGCAAAGGATTCTCTGCTTAGTAGTTTTGCATTTCTTGCAATGACCATAACCTTGATTCCAATTGTCAGCATCGTTTCAACTGTTTTTCTCAAGGGCTACAAGGGAATTCACCTTGGCATGTTTGCCAATGACATGACACAAGCTTCTGTGAATGACCCTGTTCAGTCAGGTGGACTTTTACATGCATTAGTCGGAACCATCATCATGGTAGGCGGCGCACTAATCGTTAGCTTCCCAATTGGTCTTTTAACTGCACTTTATTTAACTGAGATTCGTGGAAAGCTAGCTCGCCCAATTAAGTTTCTCGTCCAAGCAATGAGCGGTGTTCCATCTATTGTTGCTGGACTATTTATTCTTTCGATTTTGGTTATTCCAGTAACGCAAGAGTTAACTGGATTGATGGGCTCGCTTGCATTGAGTATTTTGATGATTCCAACAATTGCACGAACTGCTGAAGAGATGCTTCTTTTAATTCCAAACGAGCTTCGAGAAGCTGGAGTAGCACTGGGTGCTACTCAGTGGCGCACCGTTTCTGGCGTCGTGGTTCCTGCTGCAAAGAGCGGATTAGTTACTGCGGTAATCCTTGGAATCGCTCGCATCATCGGTGAAACCGCTCCAATTCTTCTAGTTTCAGGTGGAGCAGATGCGCTTAACTTCAATCCGACTTCAGGGCCAATGGGCTCGCTACCGTTTTATATTTGGAAAGCATTCTTGACAGGTGGAACAGAAGAAGCTTACGCAAGAGCGTGGGGCGGAATGCTAATCCTGCTAATCCTGATTATGGTTTTATTCGGACTTGCGCGGTACTTAAGCGGTAGAAAGGTAGTTTGAGATGACGCCAACACAGAATTCAAATAACGAGAACAACATGGAGAAAAAAATGCAGACAACAACGCCATCATCTCTTGCATCAGTTGCAGGCAATCGTGAGCAACGAGTCCCAGGGACCAACCTTCTTGGCACTGGTCTTGAAACACGCGGAGTTCACGCATGGTTTGGCACCAAGCATGTGCTCTCAGATGTTTCATTGGACTTTGCCGCCGGTACTGTCACTGCGTTAATTGGACCTTCGGGCTGCGGAAAGTCAACGTACTTGCGCACGCTAAATCGAATGCATGAATTTATTCCAACGGCTGCACTTGCTGGCGAAGTTCTGCTAGATGGCAAAGATATTTACGCACCTGGTACAGATGTAACAAAGATCCGTCTTCGCGTTGGCATGGTTTTTCAGAAGCCAAACCCATTCCCATCTATGACGATTGGTGAGAATGTCTTGTCTGGACTAAAACTAGCCCAACTAAAGAAAAGCAACACAGATGAACTTCTAGAGTCATGTCTTGTGCGTGCAGGTCTATGGAGTGAAGTCAAAGATCGCCTCGGCGAGCACGGTGGCGCGCTCTCTGGTGGGCAGCAACAGCGCTTGTGTATTGCCCGAGCTTTGGCGGTTGAGCCTCAAGTTCTTTTGATGGATGAGCCTTGCTCTGCCCTAGACCCAGGATCGACTTTCAGAATTGAACAAACAA
>JBILJK010000072.1:0-4935 GCA_044377285.1 Candidatus Planktophila sp. | reverse complement strand
CTTCTTCTTGGCGGACGACGTACCGATAAGTGGGGTCACCTATTAGCAACCGCTCTTTCGGCGTCATCATTTGGGGTCGGCCTGTACCAACTTTCACAGATGCTTGGACGTTCAACAGAGAATCGTCCTGTATCTCAAAAACTTTTTGAGTGGATAAATGTTGGGTCATTTAATGTAGATGCTGGTCTGTTATTGGATCAGTTGTCGATTTGTTTTGTGTTACTGATTACCGGTGTCGGAACTCTGATTCATATTTATTCAATTTCTTATATGTCGCATGATCATGATCGTCGTAGATTCTTTGCTTACCTAAATCTATTCATTGCAGCCATGTTGCTGTTGGTGTTGGGAGATAGCTACCTGAGCCTTTATGTTGGCTGGGAGGGCGTAGGCCTTGCTTCTTATTTATTGATTGGTTTCTGGAATCAAAAGCCTGCTTATGCAACCGCATCTAAAAAGGCATTTGTGATGAACCGTGTTGGTGACATGGGATTGTCATTTGCCATCATGATCGCTTTTGCAACCATGGGCACAGTTTCATTTGTAGGTGTAGCAGAACAAGTTGAAGGCACTTCCGAGGCTGCACTTACTGCTATGGGAATCATGTTGTTAATAGCAGCTGCTGGAAAATCGGCTCAATTCCCACTGCAGGCATGGCTTGGTGATGCAATGGCAGGTCCAACCCCTGTATCAGCGTTGATTCACGCTGCGACAATGGTTACGGCGGGCGTCTATTTGATTACACGTTCCAACTTTGTTTTTGATGCCGCTCCAACCGCGCAGTTATTGGTTGTCATCGTCGGTGCGATCACACTGATGTTTGGTGCACTTATTGGTACCGCAAAAGATGACATTAAAAAGGCACTTGCTGCTTCAACAATGTCTCAAATTGGTTACATGATTCTTGCAGCGGGATTAGGTCCAATCGGATACGCATTTGCAATCATGCACCTATTAACACACGGTTTCTTTAAGGCCGGAATGTTCCTTGGTGCAGGATCTGTAATGCACGGAATGAATGATGAAGTGAATATGCGCAAGTACGGCGCGCTTCGTAAGTTCATGCCAATTACATTTGCAACATTTGGTCTTGGGTATCTAGCAATTCTTGGCGTACCACCATTTGCAGGTTTCTATTCGAAAGACATGATTATTGAAACCGCATTTAACGCTGGGGGAGTAAAGGGAATTATTTTAGGAAGCGTTACCTTGCTAGGTGCAGGTATCACTGCTTTCTATATGACTCGCGTAATGATCCTTACCTTCACTGGCACCAAGCGTTGGGATGAGGATGCACATCCTCATGAATCCCCATGGTTAATGTGGCTGCCAATGGCAATTCTTGCAATCGGTTCAGTGACATCTGGATTCTTGCTTTCTCGTGGTGACGCTCTAGTTAACTGGCTATATCCATTATTTGACCATCATGAAGAGCACGAACAACATTTGCTAGAACCAATTGTTGTCTCTGGACTTGCCTTAACCATGGTTGCTATCGGAGTCGCTATTGCCTTTGTTAAGTACTCACGTCAAGAAGTTGCGAGTATCGCCCCAGAAAATGTTTCAGTGTTCACAAAGATTGCACGTCAAGATTTGATGCAGGATCGCTTCAATGAAGCGGTCTTTATGCGTCCAGGTCAGGCGCTAACAACTACATTGGTTGCAACCGATGAAGCTGTAATTGATGGCACGGTTCGTGGCGTAGGCCAGCTGGCAATGAGTTCAGGTTCAGCCCTTCGAGGCCTGCAAAATGGCTTTGTTCGTAGCTATGCGGCGTTGATTTTGATTGGCGCAGTTGCGCTGATCGCAGCAATTTGGGTGGTGGTTCAGTAATGAAGTGGTTAACGCTATTAATGCTTTTGCCATTAGCTGGTGCTGCAGTCATTGCACTGCTTCCTAAAGGAAACGAGAAGGCTGCTAAACAATCAGCACTCGTGACAACACTTGTGGTCATGACAGCAACAATTGCAATGGCCGTTGGATTCCAACGCGACAATGTTGATCTGCAATTTGTAGAAAAGTATTCGTGGATCCCAAGTTTTGGAATTAACTACGCCTTAGGTGTTGACGCGATTGCGCTAGTGCTAATTTTGATGTCAACGGTCTTGGCACCGGTGGTTGTCCTTGCTGGGTGGAATGAAGCACATGGTGGACGTTGGAGTGTTAAGACTTTCTACATTCTTATTCTGGTTCTAGAAACAATGATGATTGGCGTCTTTGCTGCAACAGATGTTTTCTTGTTCTATGTGATTTTTGAAGCGATGCTGATTCCGGTGTACTTCCTTATCGGTGGTTACGGATCTGGCGAGCGTTCAGCTGCGGCTGTTAAGTTCTTGATTTACAGCCTTGTTGGTGGATTGTTAATGCTCGCTTCAATTATCGCTCTGTATGTAATGTCAGGTGCGCAGGGTGGACATACCTTTGACATTAATAAATTGTCGCAATTACAGATGTCATCAACAACTCAAAATCTTTTGTTCTTAGGATTCTTTATTGCATTTGCGATTAAAGCTCCGGTATGGCCCTTCCACACCTGGCTGCCAGATGCTGCGCAATCTGCGACCCCAGGAACATCTGTTCTATTGCTTGGAGTTCTGGACAAGGTTGGCACATTCGGAATGATCCGTTATTGCTTAACTTTGTTCCCAGAAGCGAGTAAGACATTTACTCCAGTGATTTTAATTCTTGCTGTTATTTCAATTGTCTATGGCGCATTCCTAGCAATTGGTGCAAAGGATATTAAGCGTTTGATCGCATACACATCGATCTCACACTTTGGCTTCATCACAATGGGAATCTTCGCGATGACTTCACAAGGCCAAAGTGGGGCCATTTTGTACATGTTTAACCACGGTTTCTCAACGGCAGCACTGTTCTTGGTCGCTGGTTGGATGATTTCCCGCCGGGGTTCATCAACAATTGCTGACTTTGGTGGTTTACAACGTGTGACCCCAGTGTTGGCATGGACATTCTTCTTAGCAGGCCTGTCCTCACTAGCACTTCCTGGTCTCTCAAGTTTTGTGAGCGAGTTCTTAGTTCTAGTTGGAACATTTACCCGCTACCCAGTGCATGCAATCATTGCAACCTTTGGAATTGTTCTTGCTGCTCTATACATTTTGATTCCGGTACAAAAAGCGTTGCATGGTCCAACTACGCCAGGCAACGAGAATCTCAAAGATCTTAACCTTCGCGAAAAGTTAGCAATTGCACCTGTTATTGCAATTATTGTTGTGTTGGGTTTCTATCCATCACCACTCTTGAAGGTAATCAACCCAGCGGCATCACATGTGATCTCACAAATGGGATTCACAGATCCTGCACCAACTAATGGGGGCAAGTAATGACATTTACAGCGCCAGTTCTTTCATACTCACTTCTTTCACCAATGCTCATACTTCTTGGTGGAGCTCTCATTGGTGTATTGGTTGAAGCTTTTGTATCTAAGGCGCTGCGTCCAGCGGTGCAGTTGACGCTGACACTTGGAACCTTACTTCTAGCTTTAATGCAGCTCTGGCGAATCCGGGGTCAGCAATCTCTTACAGCTGCAGTGGGCTCAATCGTTTTTGACGGGCCAGCATTTTTACTGCAGGCATCAATTTTGATTATTGCCATAATCTCAGTTTTCTTAATTGCTGATACTGAACACTTTGCTGCACTACCTGCGGCGCTGCCAGGATCTGAAGAAGAACGCCAGGCGGTTCAATCTGGTAACCAAATAACTGAGGTCTATCCACTTACCTTGTTTGCGGTATCCGGAATGGTTATGTTCCCGGTTGCCAATGATTTAATAACTTTGTTTGTTGCCTTAGAAATGCTGTCCTTGCCACTGTACTTAATGGCTGGACTTTCACGTCGCCGTCGATTGGCATCACAAGAAGCTGCTCTTAAGTACTTCTTGTTGGGTGCTTTTTCATCAGCATTCTTCCTATTTGGCGCTGCATATTTGTACGGTTATTCAGCTTCAATTACCTTTGCCGGTATCCGCGAAGCAATTGTTGGTGGTGGTGGAAATGATGTTCTACTTCTAATCGGTATCGCATTTCTTTCAATTGGTCTGTTATTCAAAGTTGGTGCTGTGCCCTTTCATTCGTGGTCACCAGATGTGTATCAAGGCGCTCCAACTCCTGTCACAGCTTTTATGGCAGCAGCTACAAAGGTTGCCGCCTTTGGTGCGATGCTTCGTATCTATTACACAGTATTTGCTAACGCCCAGTGGTCATGGACCCCGGTGTTGTCAGGTATCGCTATTGTGACAATGCTGTTGGGTTCACTTGTTGCAATCGCACAACGTGATGTTAAGCGCATGTTGGCATATTCATCAATTGCCCATGCTGGATTCTTGTTGTCAGGTGTTATCGCGCTCAATAAAGCCGGGTTAGATGCAACTATTTTTTACTTATTCGCTTACGGTGTAGCAACTGTTGGTGCATTTGCAGTTGTGACCCTTGTCCGTGATTCAGCTGGCGAAGTTACAGATCTAAATCGCTGGAAAGGTCTTGGAAAGCGCTCTCCATTTGCTGCAACATCATTTGCACTGTTCTTATTAGCTTTTGCTGGCATACCTCTGACAAGCGGATTTATTGGAAAGTTCTCTATTTTCTCTGCCGCATATGAAAGTGGAGCGAAAGGTGTAGTAATTGCTGGCGTACTTTCTAGTGCGATCGCAGCATTCTTCTATATTCGTGTCATTGTTTTGATGTTCTTTACTGATGCAACCGAAGATGGAACAAGTGTTGAGATTCCCTCTGTCTTGACTCAAGCAGCAGTTGTTATTGCCGCCGTTGTAACAGTGGCGCTAGGCGTGCACCCAGCACCATTGCTGGAGTTCATAACTAATCTCGCAATCTTCATACGCTAATGTCCACCTTTGGCATTCCAAACCTCGCTCCTGCATTAGAAGCGCAGTTGATTGGCCAAATGGCCGATGTTGAATCC
>JBILJK010000071.1:0-4969 GCA_044377285.1 Candidatus Planktophila sp. | reverse complement strand
TCAGATGCGGTAAATAGCGTGGCAAATAATGGAAAAGAGTTAACGATTGAAACGCCTTTGGGAGAGCCAGAAACCCTGTTTTAGCGATAGTGTTTTGTGCGATGTCAACAGAACTAGTTAGCCAGAGCTCAGGGGATCACTATGCATCCTGCTGAAGAGGTAATTGGCGCTGTTGGCTTAACAGAGATGATCGTGCGTCCTGGAGACACATCACTTGCAATCGGTATTGGTGATCTTCCAATTATCGCGCCATCATTATTGATTAACTTGATGGAACATGCAGCGATTTTGTCTCTAGATTTATTCTTGGAACCTGAAGAAACAACAATCCCTGTCAGTGTTGAGTTTATTTCGCTATCGCCTGCAAGTATTGGTGCTGAACTTCGCGGGACTTCACGCGTAATTGAGATTGAAGGAAAAGAATTAACCTTTGAATGCGAAGTCTATGAACATGATCGCCAGATCGCAGCAGCCTTAATAAAAAGATCAACGGTGGAGCGAGTATCTTTCCTCGCCCGCACCGCTGCTCTTAATCTTGTACAGAATTTAAATCAGTAAAACCGATACTACGCCTTCTTGGTGGCCCAGAAGATTTCTGCAATCTCATCGATCTTTGCGATCAATGAATCTGCAACTGCAACATCTTGAGTTCCCTTTGTACCTGCAGCACCTGCAAGCTTTGTTGCCTCATTAAACAATGAGTGCAACTGTGGGTATGCCTCGAAGTGTGGGGCCTTGAAGTAATCAGTCCACAGCACCCATAGGTGCTCCTTAACCTGATGTGAACGCTCTTCCTTGATAGCCACTGAACGTGAGCGGAAATCTGCATCTGAGTTAGCAGCGTACTTTTCCATGCAAGCCTTTACAGATAGCGCTTCAATCTTTGCCTGCGCTGGATCGTAAACACCACATGGAAGATCGCAGTGTGCGTAGACAGTTGTCTTTGGTGCAAACATTTTTTCTCCCCTATTGCCACTAAATTGCTTGGTTATGGTGCGAGACTACCGCCCATGAGCAAATTTGGCACAGTTAAGGTTGCAGGCGGCTCCATGCTTCCCACATACCGAGAAGGCGACTGGTTGTTTGTTAGCTGGCTAGATACTGCGCCAGGTTTAGAGGCGGTTGGGAACTCATTAGTTAGCAAGGTCATTGTTGTTGAGCGCGAAGAACGACCTGGGATTTTCTTGATCAAGCGGGTGCAAAAGTTTCATGCCGGAAACTATTGGGTTCAGGGTGACAATGAAGAGAGCACTGATTCACGTACCTGGGGATGGATTCCAGCACACGAAATTGCAGGTGTTGTTCTCTTTCGGTACAAGAGGGGCAAAGGCCAATAACTAAAGGGTTCGCACACCTACGCTTTAACTAGCCAATGAATCTATAAGAATTTTTGTCATACAAAATGTCATACAACTTCCCGAAGTTCTTTCCATCGCGACTATTTGGTTCATAGATAGATTCCTGTGGACCTATAACACTTAAAGCCATGCCATCTCGGGTGATTAACTTAAGGCCATACGGTGGCACCTCGTCAGGAAAAATAGTTTTATCAAGATCTGTTTCAATAAAGTAATAAGCAGTCATAAACCAAGCCTTCTCGCCTTCAATCGGCTGATAAGAAAGAGTCACAACAGCGACAGCACCGCTCTTTGCTGCATCAACTGGCTGATCTTGAACTGTAATTCGCTCAGCAATGTCTGCCGGTACTTTCATTTCAAGTGGCATTGGGGTGAGTGCTACCCAAGCCTGATCATCACTAGTAACTCGAACAGTAATCGCGAGAAGAACTAGGAGTATCGGGAATAAAACTAGGTAGCGGCGGGACTTCATGAGTTAAATCAAAATCCAAATTAGCGAGTAAAGGCTTCGAGCAACAATGCTTTCTGCTCGTCCTCATGTAAGTGATGGCTTCCTGTTGCAGGAGATGCGGTTGCACGACGAGAAATGCGACGCAATGTGCGATTTCCAAAGCCATGTCCACCGTGTGCTTCAGATGTACGCAAAGCAATGTGTGACCATGGGCCTTGGTTTGCGGGTTCATCTTGAACCCACAGCAAATTGGCGTTTGGATGCTTGTTAGCTTCTGCAACCATTTCATCAACAGGAAGTGGGTACAAGAGTTCGACTCGAACAATCGCTGTTCCGGTCTCGCCAAGTTTTGTTCGCTCAGCAACTAGATCATGATAGATCTTTCCTGAACAGAAAATAACGCGTGATGCGTTTTGAACTGAGTCATCACCGATCACTTCTTGGAAGTATCCAGTTGTAAAGTCAGTTAGTTTTGATGCCGCTGCCTTCAGACGAAGCATTGATTTAGGCGTAAAGACAATCAAAGGACGACGTGCTGGGTTCTTTGCATGCCAACGCAGCAAGTGGAAGTAATTTGCTGGGCTGGCAGGCTGCGCAACAGTCATGTTTTGTTCAGCGCATAGCTGCAGGTAACGCTCGATGCGTGCTGAAGAATGGTCTGGCCCTTGGCCTTCATAACCGTGTGGAAGAAGAAGTACAACGGAAGAACGCTCGCCCCACTTTTGCAATGCAGAAGAAACGAACTCATCAATAATTGTTTGTGCTCCGTTAGCAAAATCGCCAAACTGACCTTCCCAAAGAACTAACGCCTCTTCACGTTCCAGGCTGTAGCCGTATTCAAAGCCCATAGCAGCGTATTCACTGAGCAAGGAATCAATTACAAAGAATTGGTTTTCATCGCTAATAAGTCCACGAAGTGGTGTCCACTCATTGCCATTCTCTTTATCAATGATTACAGCGTGACGATTTGAGAAAGTTCCACGGCGAGCATCTTGCCCAGCAAGTCGAATTGGGTGGCCTTCTTTAAGAAGTGAACCGAATGCCAGCATTTCACCTGTTGACCAGTCGATTGTTCCATCGTTAAGAGACTCGACACGCTTCGCAAGTTGTGGCGTTAACTTAGGATGAACGCTAAATCCTTCTGGAACTGCTAGCTGAGTCGCGCCAATTTCACGGACTAAGCTTTCAGAAATTGCAGTACTGATTGCCTCTGGCTCTGGCGCAACTGGTGCCTTGAAGTTTGCATCATGCTCTGGCTCGATGTTGTTAACAGCTGCGAAAATAGATTCGAGCTGTGCTTGGTAATCGCGTGCAATCTCATCTGCTTCTTCAGGTGTTAAATCTCCACGGCCAACAAGTGCTTCAGTAAACAAGGTACGTGTTGAGCGCTTTGCATCGATCATCTTGTACATCAATGGTTGTGTGAAACTTGGCTCATCACCTTCGTTGTGTCCACGGCGACGGTAACAAACCATATCGATGACGATGTCCTTGTTAAATTCTTGACGATATTCAAATGCTAGACGTGCAACTCGTACACATGCTTCAGGATCATCTCCATTGACATGAAATACCGGCGCCTGCGTAATTTTTGCAAAATCAGTTGAATACACAGAAGTTCGTGAAGCAATTGGTGAAGTAGTAAATCCAACCTGGTTGTTAATAACAATATGAATTGTTCCACCGGTGCGGTAACCAGGAAGGCCTGATAGCTGCAGAACTTCTGCGTTAACTCCTTGGCCAGCAAATGATGCATCGCCGTGCAAAAGAATCGGCATGACAGAGTAAGCGTTCTTCACATTCATGCGATCCTGCTTTGCGCGAACAATGCCTTCTAATACTGGGTTTACAGCCTCAAGGTGAGATGGGTTGGCTGCAAGATAAACATTTGTAGTCGCACCACTATTGGATGTAAATACTCCTGAGGTTCCCAAGTGATACTTCACATCGCCAGATCCTTGAACCTGATTTTCTGTGTAGTGACCCTGGAACTCTTGAAAAATTTGTCCTGCTGATTTGCCAGCAACATTTGCAAGAACGTTCAGACGACCACGGTGTGGCATACCAATACAGACTTCATCCAGGCCATCTTCTGCAGCAGCGGCAATAACAGCATCAAGAAGTGGAATAACTGATTCTCCACCTTCTAGAGAGAAACGCTTTTGCCCAACAAACTTTGTGTGAAGGAAAGATTCAAATGATTCAGCGCTATTGAGCTTGCGCAAAACGTGTAGTTGTTCATCGCGAGGTAATTTGGCATACCCAACTTCAACACGATTTTGAATCCACTCGCGCTCGTGGCGATTTTGGATGTACATGTATTCAACGCCAACTGAACGGCAATACGCATCACGTAAAATTCCAAGGATCTTGCGCAAAGTCATGAAGCGTTCGCCACCAAAACCGCCAGTAGCAAATTCGCGATCAAGATCCCATAACGTTAAACCATGTGTAACAACATCTAGATCTGGGTGTGAGCGCTGTATGTATTCAAGTGGATCAACATCTGCCATTAAGTGACCAAATGTTCGGTATGACTGAATTAACTGTTGAACGCGAGCTGTCTTGCTGATCTCTTCATCACGCGAGAAAGCAAAATCTGTTGCCCAACGAATTGGTTCGTAAGGAATACGAAGCGCGCTAAAAATGTCATCGTAGAAGTTTTCAGCGCCTAACAAGTATTCGTGCATGCGACGCAAGAAATCACCAGATTGTGCGCCCTGAATAATTCGGTGGTCATATGTGCTTGTAAGAGTAATTACCTTGCTAACAGCCATCTCTATAAGGGTTTGCTCGCTGGCGCCTTGGAACTCAGCTGGATAATCCATCGCTCCAACGCCAAGAATCAGGCCTTGTCCTTGAACTAAGCGAGGAACAGAGTGAACTGTTCCGATAGTTCCTGGGTTGGTAATGGACATCGTTGTGCCTGCAAAATCTTCAACAGTTAATGATCCACCACGAGCTTTTTTGATTACAGCTTCGTAGGCGTTCCAGAACTGTCCAAAATCTAATTCTTCGCAACCTTTAATTGATGGAACCAATAATTGACGAGATCCATCTGCTTTTGCCAAATCGATTGCAACACCAAGATTGATGTGTTCTGGCTTTCCAATAGCAGGCTTGCAATCTATGTCACCAAAGAAAGCGTTCATCTCTGGCA